>JAYTVL010000333.1:0-18409 GCA_043744075.1 Pirellula sp.
GAAGAAATCCGACGGAAGGCCATTTGCTGGCGATCAGCGAGAAGTGTCAGTTTTTTCATTGAAATAAAGGGGGGCAGTGAAACTACAGTGCGATCCGAATGTCAATTATCCAACTGCCGTCGCACAGACCGCTACAGCTGAAATCGAAATTCTCGTGGGCCTTCGGGTTGTGAGGGAAACTGCCCCTCTTCCAACCAAGCGTCGATCCAAGGTCTAAGAAGGTCAGCAGTCCAATTAGTATATGCTTGTCTTTCGAAACGCGCGACGTTCCATTGCTGCAGTTGCAAGATCTTTCTGTCCTGACGCAACACTCTGCTGAAAAAAGGCCTCACGACCGCAAACCGCCATGAAGCCGGCAAGCGTCCATGCGGCAAGTAGCATCGAACGAAGACTTGAACCTTTCCTTCTGCTGACGGCGTAAAATGAACTACGACCAGCAATTCAAGCCGACGTCGTGAGCGATACTCCAACTCCGCAGTGCACGGCGGGACAAAGCGGCCAAAGCTCACTTCGCGATCCAGTTCGAATAGTCGCGAAATCAAACCATTCTGCTTCGCTTCACCGCGGTATTCCGCTTCGACTCGGTCGTCGTACCTTCGAACTATCGCTGTAAATGATTGCTTGGCACTTGAACTGCGAACGAGGCCTGAATGAACAAACGGCGTATGCGTTCCATCGAGCAAATTCTCGATCGCGTCCGCTAGGTTGGAATCAAGTTCAGCTGACATGTTAAAACCCTGATAGCCATTGTTTTCAGCAACTGCGGAGCGATAAAACGATTGGTCTGAATGAGTTCCCGGTCGAGCACCCCAAATCCAACCATCGCTTTCTTGAACTTTCCATCGATTCAACCTCACCACCGGCATATCGGTCGAACACATTCCTGGCGCTTCAACACATTGCCCTTCGGCGCCAAAGCTCCATCCATGATATGGACATCGGAGTTTGCCGTCATGAACAGTTCCTCGTGACAACGGTGCATTGCGATGGGGGCAACGGTCCTCCGCTGCAACGATACCGTCTGCGGAACGATAGATCACTATCGGGAGCCCTAGCACGCTCACGCCAATAGGCCCCTTTCCCAATCGCGATGCCTCGCAACAAACAAACCAATTTTTTCGAAGTCGTTCTTGAATAGTATTCACAATTGATACTTTCGCAAAATCGGAGCACCAACGTTTTGCATCAGTCCAGCTAACGCGTGCCAAGCAATCCTTCGCAAAAAAGAAAGATGACGGCAATAAACGGCTGTGAATTCGATGCAGGGAATGCCGCCGCGCAACCGCTTGAAATGCGAGGCGCCGCTACTCAGGTTGAGCTGGATTTTGCGTTTTGCCACTTCCTGCAACACGATCGACATCAACAGCCGATAAAGCCCTAACTGTTTCGGGAGCGAAGTATCGTACCCGACAATGGGAACAGTCATCACCCCCTCGCGTTCAAAAGCTCCTACGATTCCATCGAGGCGGCCACTCTGATCTCGTAATCCCCACATCGCCAACAGGCCTCGGACTCGGAACTCATTCATCATTTGTGGAGTAAACTGCGGATTATGTGGCGAGTACTTTTCGATATAGAGCATACGATACAACTGCTCGATCCGCTTGGCGTCGTCAGGCCCAAGCTCGTCGTGCTGTACAACCCTATAACCAGTGTTCTTTAGAAGTTTCCGATCCAATTTGTTGTTCTGCTTTCGCATGTACTCGGCAGAATTACCATCGAAAAAATACACTTGCCGGCTAGGTGCCAGAAGATAGCCTTCCCGACCAAGCCGTTCAAGCAACCCATGATTCGAAACCTTATTTAACGACCGGAACGTAATGGCATGATCCGGAAAACGGGCCGTAAGCAATTGAGTCAATTCAGGCACGAACGCTTGATCCAATTTGGGATAAAGGTTCGTTGAAAGCAACCAATTGTTAACGCAAACGACACGGTTGATTTGCGAAAATCGCAAGGGTGGCCCAATAGCGTACACTAACGCCAAAATGAACCATCGCACGAAAATGCTGTCAATTTTTTTGACCTCCGATTGGGGATACAACACGCAACCGGTGAAGGGGGAACATACATACGAGTTGTCATAGTCGGCATCATTGATCGTGGTTGTCATCGCGGCATCGCCAACTCGCAGCAATGCCCATCGCGTACGCACGTTGTGAACTAGCTGCTGAGCAGGTCGAGAGACCAATAACTCAATCCAGTCGTCATCACGAGCATTTTCTACATAACGACTTCCATCGGCGTTCGAAAAGTCATCGATCAACGACAATTGCACTTGTGTCACATTTGTTCCCCATTCCATTCGATGTCGAACGTCGCGGCTTGAGTAAGTGGCCTGCGTGTCCTGCAAGCTGTTACAAGAACTTCAATCAGCGAAAGGGGCGATAGCAACGCGGGCAAGGGATCATTCCAAGCAAACATTACATCGCGAGCCTCAAGCATGTCGCGAAACAGCACTCCAATCCTGCCATGCCAGAGCGCTTCAGGAAACGGAAATAGAAACATGACAGAGGCGAGCATGGCAGGCCGTGTCGACGTCGGTTCCAACAGTGGACCATTGGGCTCGAGAAACGCTTCGGCGAGCGGCACCCCATCGAGAATATGCAGCCCGCTCGTCGCTCGTGGGTTGCACTCCAATACATAAAGCTGCCCGCCTTCAGTTTGAATGAGGTCGAATCCAATCTGGCCTGTGAATTTTTGATGTAAAGCGAAGGCTCCAACAAAATCGCGAATGCTCGCATCATCTACCGGAAGAAAGTAAATGCCGGAACCTGGTCCGGCCCGATACTTCGAGCGATAGCATGCGTGAGCTCGCAGTTTACCGCTATGTGCAACGCTGTAGGTCGAAAACTCCTGTCCCTTGATGAGGCGCTGAACTACCCAGGGGTCAGCTGGACTTGGCCGAAGTTTAGCGACCTCCGCAATCTTTGGGCCAATGAGCGTCCTGGCTGCAAAACGCGAATACACCGGTTTGAATACCCAATCGTCCGCTATTCCACAATCGATCCATGGAGTCAAGTCTTCGAGGCTGTTCGCAAGATGTGTTTCCGGCGCGAGAACTAAGCTGCCAAGCGACTTTAATTCCTGCACAAACTTCCACTTGTTATGTAAAATTTCCAGTCGTGATAGAGGTTCAGAAAAAATCTTGGTAGAGCTGGGGAACAACTCTAGTCGCGATGCAACGTAAAAGATCTCTTCGCATGTGGGCACGACGATATCAATCTTGAATTGACGAACAATTGCCACCAAGTCCTCTACAAACTGAGCCGGGTTGCTGGCTGGTTTGGTCACGACGAATGTCTTTTTTGCAAAGCGGGAGAGTCGGGCCAACGGGAGATGGATGCTGTCGGCGACATAGACTTCATGTCCAGCGCGATGAAAATGCCTGACCAAATCGAGTGTAACCGGAGCCCGAGCTCCTGTAAGTAAGATTCGCTTCATGAAGCATCTAGGTTCGAGTTGTCGTATGGCGTTCAAGGAGGAGTGAGGTCGTGTTCTGCAAATCTCTCTTTCACAACTGCGTCAAAAGCATAACGCATAGCCACTTCCGGACAATGTGTCGGAACAATTTCAATCGCCGGATACCGCAATGAAAATGCATGCAGTCGATCGAGCGTTTGCCTCATGTCAGCGACCGAATCGACAAAACCGAATGTCAACCAATGAGGCAATTGCTTTGCACGAAGCGAACCGAGCGTCCAAGTTGCATCCGCTACAAAGAGCATTTGCTTCGTCGGACTGGTTTGCACGAGCGCTCCTATTTGCCCGCGAGCGTGCCCTGGAAATTCAATGAGTCGAACGCTGCGATCTCCGAATAAATCGTGGCAGTGTTCGAACGGTTCGATTCCTGGATCGTGGAAGTGTTCAATCGGTCGAACTCGAGCTGCAAAGTCCTGGGGCATAAGCGAAGGCAAGAATCCACGACGCAAGGCGGAAAACCCACGGCGACCAATTACATCGTTCCAGGCTGCTTGCGAACAAATAAACTCGGAACGACCAAAGTCACACAATCCAGCAACATGATCCGCATGGAAATGCGAAATAATTACACCTCGAATGTCATTGGCTACGATTCCTTGGTCTGCCAATTGTTCGCGAATCGAAAGTGATTCGGAATGAACCAACGGGGTCAGACGTCTATAGAGGCTATAAGGGAAATTGCGCGTTGCGTCGAAAAACTTTGGCGAATAACCGGTATCAAATAGGAAAAGTCCGTGGTGAGGATGAATGATGAGCGCGCACGTTGAATGAATTGGCATTATCGAATGCCCTTTACGCCGTTCCACCAAGAAATGAGGCTGAGGAGTATACCCGGTCGTGAATAGCTTCACCTCGACCGAACATTCAGCAGGGCTATCGTCACGTGCTTTCCACGCGTCCAGTGTTCGCTGAGTTCCCTCCTCCATGGAAACAATGGGTCGATAGCCAAGCACGCGCTGCGCTGCCTCAGGCGAGAATGTCTGGGTCTTTGCAAGTAAGCCAACGCCATAATCCGTCAAAATCGGTTCCCCTTGGCAGTTTCGCAACTTATGCCAAAACGAAGCTGTTCTCGTAGCGATCATGGCTGTCGCATAGGAAACATGGCGACGCGTTGCCGGCATCTCCAAACTCTGAAAGATTCGATTCAGCGTGGGCCAAAGTAGGACGGGGTCTTCATTGGTTATCGTACACACGCTCCCTGCATCGCCCCGGACCATTGCCAAGCAGATCGCGTAGACAAGATTGTCCACGTAAGTAAGATCGACTCGATTGTCACCATTGCCGATCTGCGGTAATCGACCTTGACTCGCCGCATCAAGTAGACGAGGTAGCAGGCTATTGTCACCGGGACCGTAGACAGCGCGGGCTCGAAGAATGATTGCGTTCAATCCATCCGACACTGCATGTCGAATGACTTCTTCAGCCGCCGCTTTACTTTTCGCATATTCGCAGGCAAAGCGTTTTGGCAAAGCCGCGTCTTCATTCACCATTTGCTTGTCACGAAACTCAAAGTGGATTGCGGTCGAAGAAACATGAATCATGCGGATGCCCGGTTGCACAATACATGCATGAACTACGTTTTCTGTACCCTGCACATTGACAGCGTGAAACTTCTTGGCGTCTCCCCAGGCCGCAGCGAATGCGGCAGCATGAATCACCACATCTTGATCACGACAAATACAATCGACTGAATTTGCGTCACGAATATCCGAGGCAACGAACTCCACCTTTGGGTTCCAAGCTCGACCAACGCGATAGCGATTGCGACCGGTTACAGTGACCTCTTGTCCCGTTTCCTCGAGTACACTTGCAACTCGCGAACCTACAAATCCTGTTCCACCTGTGATCAGGATTCGCATTTTGCGATTCCTTAGCAACTCTTGAACCGCGCCAACGACACGAGGGTCTACCATCGCAAAAGCACGGCTCCTAAAGAAACACCTGCGGCCGTTCCAACCAACAGTACCATGTCACCGCGCTCGAGTCGCTCCTCTTTTACAGCAACGGCGAGCGCCATAGGGATCGAAGCTGCGACGCAATTGCCGTAGTCTGCCACGATATTCACAATCCGATCAGATGGAAAACCAATCTGCTCCAGCAACCTTAGCCCAGGTCCGGACGCTTGGTGTGGAACAACAAGCTTTACTTGATCGATGCTGCATCCTGCCCGAGCGAGAAATGAGTTTAGAAAGTCTCGTAGCTTCGGACGCACAAAGCGATACAGCTGTGGTCCATTCATATGAAAACAAAACAGGGCGTCATGTGACATATTCGGTCGTGGCGGCGGATGGTTGCCTGCTCGCACTGAACACAATTCAATCCCAGCCGACCAAGTCTCGATGTCGCAGTGAATCAAATCACTGTTCGTCTCATTGGAATACTCGACAACGGCGGCGGCAGCTCCGTCCCCTAACAAGGCCGCTGATTCAGGTTCTTCAAAACTCCGTCCCCGTGTTGCCAACTCTCCTGTGCAGATCAGCACTCGCTTATAACTGCCTACTTTTAGAAGTCCATTTGCTACTTGCAATGCCGCAATGAACGATAAGCAGGTTTGGTTAATGGTGAAGCAAGGAATGCGTTCTAGCTCCAATTCACGCTGAACGAATGCTGAGGTGTCAGGTACCAATTGTTGCGTTAGCGCACCTGCGTAAAGAATCAAGTCGGGTGGTCCAGTGAAGGAAAGTGCCGTTCTCGCCGCGCAGGCTGCAAGCTGCGCTGGCGAAACGTCGTCGTCCGCGACACGTCGACGGAGCACACCGGTTTGCTGAGCAATCCAATCAGCGCTGCGATGAATGAGAGGAGCTAATTCGTGAGCATTCTGTACACGAGGAGGTATCGCCATTGTGACAGAAGCGATACGCATTCCCAATATAGAACCCCCGACACGAATAATTGCAATCTTTCTAATTGTCCCAGCCCAGTCGCATTGCCGCAAGTTGAACACTGGTCCCTAAAACAACGATGCAGAATTCAATCCTTTATTTGTTCGTCAGCGTCACGTTTGAGTGTTAGGCATCCAATTGCAAGGGCTCCAAAGGTAATTGCCATGTCAGCGACGTTAAAAATCCCAGTTCGAATCGGACCAATTCCAACGTTGATATAGTCCGTTACGAGACCATTATTGCAAATTCGATCAATGAAGTTCCCGGCAGCGAGTCACGAAGTGAGTGCATTGCCATCTTTTTCGTGGCTTGATCGCAACCGACGCAAAAGCACATTCTTAGAATTGCCAAAAAAAATTTAAGCCGTTGAGGACTCATTCTGCTCACTTAGATTCCTTTCTTACTGACGAACGAATACCAACCTATCCAACCACTTCCTCAGCGGATCGGTGGGTTAGTTTTTGCGTTAGGCTGAGTCGCCTCCACCGATATCCATTCTACCGCAAACACTGGTCCGCTCGCTACAGCTCATTGGGTTTCGTTGTTCCGAATCATCTTGAGGTGCGCTCGTTTGCTGCGTTGGATGGCTTCATCGATATCTCCAGAGCATTCAAAAAAGCATGGTGCGAACTCCAAATGGCGAATTCCCGATCCAGCATTGAAAAAGGTTTGCTGTTGAAAGCTCTCGCCCTGAAACGGGAGATGAGTATGGCCGATGTAGATTTGCTTTACACTATTCACGAGAGGGTTTTCGTTCCCATTAAGAAACCGCGACAGTTTTCTTGCGACGAGCCAGGGTGGATGCAGTATTCGGGAAGGAATCCGATGAAGCCGCGTCGCGATCGCTGCGTCGTAGAGACGATTCGCTAGTCGCCCCCGCGAGCGCCGGTCGCCGGCAAAACGCTGGCGATAGAGACTAAGTTGCGTAAGGTTGTATCCTGCATCCAGAATGTCACCGTGCAAAAACAATTGGTCTCCGATGCCAAACTGATGCTCTTCCCATGTGAACTGGTCGAACGTATTGGAAAAGTGATGAAACTCAGGTTGCGACGCCAGCAAGCAGTCGTGATTTCCCAGAACATATGCAACTCTTAGATGTGGATAATGTTCCAGTAGGTCTTCCAACCAGTTGGATACTTCCGACAGACTATGAGACAACTCTTCATGGCGACTCCAACGGAAGTCAAAGATATCGCCCCCTAGCACCAGAAGATTGCATCGCAGCAACTCGCCGCGAAAATCCTGCCAAAGTCTTGCACCCACGGATCGCGTGCTCAGCAAGTGTAGGTCCGAAATAAAGCAACCAAGAATCTTCATTGACGAAGGACGCAACCAAGAAAGAAAGTGTTATCCGTGATTAGCCAGGGACTGAAAACAGTTGCCAAGTCCTCTTGATCGCAACTATCGCTTTGATGGAACCTTAATTCTGGGCACTTGAGGCATCCCAGTTGGGTCATCTTTCGATAGTTCTTTTCGTAAAACGATTCTTACCGGTGCCACCTCTACGTAACTTGAAGAGACAACCTGCGAGCTTTCAGTCGGTGCGGAATCTGCGGCATCTATTTGACTATTTGGAGAGCTTCGCTGCTTTGGCGTAAGTCTTGTTGGTCTTTCTATCTGAATCGGGATCTCTTGCGCATCTTTGCCTTGATCAGGCGGTGCCAACCTCAGACCATTGGGCTGAGCCCGACGGTCGCTCGTCAAAAGAACTCCTTCCATTTTCTGCCGTGTTCCTCGAAAACTCGCATCGTCCTTGAATGGATCTACGAGCACATCTGGAAGCTTTAATTCAGGCGGAGATTTCTGCGGAACTTTCGGCTTGGGAGCCCATGCTGGTGGCGGGTCCGACTGAGTTTTGTTATCAGGCGTGCGCTTCCATTGCTCAAAGGGAATTCGTTCGAGCGTAGGTTCAGGGGGCTGCGCGAGGGGAGGTTTGATAGCAGGATTGTTGTTATTTAATGAAGGAGGGGTGTTTAATTGTTTGTCGCCGATCGAACCGTTGGCGGATCGGTTTGGATCGTCATGCAGCGGACTGGGCGTTGCCGTTTCAAAGGGAGAGTTCTGATGGGGAATGGTTCCCCACAACGATTGTGCCGTACAAGTCTCACAACCGCAGCTTGGTCCTTGTGACGACTCGCAGCCACAGGTTGGGCCTGGGTTGTAACGGCTATTGGCGACTTGATCGCACTGACATTTACTAAACGTCCTTGCTTTAGCCTCAATCCGATCGCCTACTCTATCGAAGTGGCTCAGAAGCTGTTCACCAAGAGACGGCTTGGGCAAGCACTTGCAGCTGCATTGCTTCGTTGTTGAACGACTATGATTCTCCGTTTCGCAACCGCAGTTCGGTTGTTTCAGACCTGCACATCGATCGCATGACTGGCTGTAAACTGGACCTGCGACCAATGCGGCTCCGGCAGTCATTCCCAGTCCAATTGTCATCTGAGCAAGCATTCGAGCAAACGAATGCTTCGTTGGCTTATGTAAATAATTGACTGGCGCTGGCATGATTGCAGGTTCCTTTGACAAGTCTTGGGCAACACAATGGACTATTGGCCGCGGGGTTTCACTACTCGAAAGAGTTCATCGAACCGTTAGACAAGGAATCCTCAGAGCTTTCGATAAATACAGAAAAGTCAACGCAGACTGCCCGGACTGCCAAGCCCCCCCAATCCTGGCGTAAAACCTGCATAATCCAAAGGATTGAACGTTGCTTTAGGAAAAACGACGCGATTGAGTCAACTTTGCCGACTTGAATCTATCGCTAGCGTAGAGTTCCGGGGGCAGGAAAGACCTGCCGGCTGTATCGAAAATAAGCTTTTGAAAAACCCGGAGATTCAGAATGGCCAAAGCCGAAAAAGCAGGGGAAGAGATTGTTGCGTTGGACCGGCGTCGAGGGGGCAGACGGGTTGCGGAAGCATCCGAACTCCAGGTTCGAGCGGTCATTGCCGAAGAAAAGAAACGAAACAAGACTCAACGTCGTCGTCAAATTGACCCCACGACCTGTGAACGGGACTATTCCGGCGATGAAGTCGAATTCATGCAGGCGATGGATGTTTATAAGCGAAAGAACGGTCGCATGTTTCCTACGTGCAGCGAAATCCTAGAAGTCATCCGGGACCTAGGTTATGTAAGGCAATCGAGCAATAAATCGCCGGAAGTCTCGTCTGATACCGCCCTCGAAACGGCAAACGCTTAGCCCGGACTATTCTTTAGCCGACGGACGTTAGCCCAATGGCACTCATTGTAAATTTTGAGCCTCATTGCGCTAGCATGAGGGCCGGATTTGCAAGTGATTACTAGCCATCTTGCCCGCACACTAGTGCGTTGCGGCTCAAAGTGAGTGCCAACGGGCGTTAGCCGCGTTAGCCCACGGTTGTCCAGTCCGCCATAACCGGAGGCTAACGCTTTTCTGCTGATTGCATGAATTCCGATCGGAAAACTTCAACTAGTCCGCATTTCACACTGCGTTTGGTACGTGTTTTCCCTGCTCGGGAACGGAAACCGTTGACCTGGACTTGCCTCGGCCTACAATGCCAGAGCTCGGAACGGCCCTTTAGGCCTCTCCTAGCGGGTATTTGATACGAGGCATTTTGCATGTGACCGCCAGGTCCGGGGCATGAAATAACGATGACGAAGCGATGGCTAGCAGCTCTCCCAGTTTATAACGAGGTGGGTTACGTCAATCCGGTACTAGACGAAGTCTTGAAATACGCGACAGATGTTTTGGCCGTCGATGATGGTTCCAATGACGGAACTGGCGAGCTTTTGGATGGGCGAACCGATATTTCGGTCATCCACCACGAAAAGAATCTTGGGTACGGAGCTGCGCTTCGAACCGCTTTTCAATACGCTATCGACGAGGGTTACGAGATCATCGTGACCCTTGATTGCGATGGTCAACATCAGCCCAAACGCATCCCGAGATTCGTAACCGCTTGCGAGAACGTCGACATAGTTTCGGGATCTCGCTATTTGAAGAAATATGATGGAGATAGTCTTCCGCCTGCTCAAAGACTCCAAATCAATAAGCAAATTACCAAAACGATCAACGATCTGTTTCATTGGAATCTGACCGATACATTTTGCGGTTTCAAGGCATATCGTACGGAAGCCATTGCAAAACTGGATATCACCGTGGATGGATATGCAATGCCGTTGGAGCTTTGGACCCAAGCCGCCATGCTTGGAATGCGAATACTTGAGGTGCCGGTCCCTCTAATCTATTTGGACGAGAAGCGATCTTTTGGCGGCGCACTTGATGACGGTAGCATTCGATTAGCCTATTACAACCAAGTCATAGACCAGAGTATCAAGGTGATGTTAGATAGAGGATATGCGTTGCCCTGCGAGGCTTCATCATGTTGCTTGGAGTGCCCTTAGAGTGTCAAGCTCGACGCCCGCTGTCCAGCCCTCACTCAAAGTCCCAAGAGAAAACAATCGCTTTCTGTGCTGGCCCAATGCAAACGATTCCAAGCAACTGCTTGTTCGCAATCAAGCTATCTTCAACCAATCAAGTCTTCCAATTTGGTTTGGTCAACTGCGAAACCTAGCTCGCGAACAGGCCTTAAGTTTGGCGCGAAAGTACTTGTTGGAGTACGCCCCAACTCTCGTTCAGTCAATTTCGCTTGCCGATTTGGATAACACACAATTGGTGGTCGGTGGCCATCAACCAGAATTGTTTCATCCTGGAGTCTGGTTTAAGAACTTCTTGCTCTCGGAGATTGGCAAACACACAAACTCAGTTGGATTGCAAGTGATCATCGATCATGATGTTGCACGCTCTGACTCCTTGAGGGTTCCGACTTGCTCAATAACGAATGTGGCAGAACGGTCCGCTATAGAATTCGCTCAGCGAACCATTTTGCTTCCCATCCGGGAGGAATCGCACTCTAGGCAGCCCTGGCATGCAACGGTCGCTGATCCACTGAGCCAAGCTGCGTGGAACAAGACTTTGTTGGAAGTTAGTCAAGCCTTAACGGCCTGCGGACTAGCTCCACCGTTGCTTGTTAGTCGAGCTCAGACTCTCCAAGAATGCATTTTAGCGACGAAGAATATCGGAGAGGCCTTTTCGCGGTTCCGGCATGTTATCGAAATGGAAAATGGTGTTTATAATCTAGAAGTTCCGATTGGGCATTTGTGCGCCGAATCAGCATTTGGACTCTTCGTTTTGCATTGTGCTCGAAACTCCGAGTCGCTCTGGGGGGCATACAACGGTTGTCGGGTTGCGTATCGCTCGCGGCACAAAATTCGAAATCAAGTGCAGCCAGTCCTGGAACTGCAGAAACGCGATGATTGGCTTGAATTGCCGTTCTGGATTTATCGCGCAGATAGCGGAGCCTTTGTAGATCGCAAACGGCTCTGGGTCCGAAAGCAGAACAGCCATATGCTATTATGCGATCACGTCGAGGCGAGCTTACGAACGGTCTGCGTCGCACTTCCGTTGAATGAAAATGAGCTTCCGAATACATGGAGCGCAATTCAACAAAGCGGCATTTGTATTCGACCGAGAGCATTAATGACCACCATGTACTTGCGATGTTTTATTGCCGATTTGTTCGTGCACGGAATTGGCGGCGGAACGTATGACGAACTTACAGACGACATTATCCGGCATTGGCTCGGAATGGATCCACCAGCCTACCTTACGAGTTCCGCATCGTTGCACTTGCCCTTTGAAACTAGTAGCGAAGTCAAACAGATCGATCCATCCACGACTTGGCATGCGATTCAAAGAGAATTGCATTTGATGCGTTCCGTTCCAGAACGATTTCTGGATCGATCGATCGATTCACAGCGAGCACTATTCGAATCGCACTTACTTCACATTGCGAATATTCCCGAGCGAGGTAAAAAATTTAGTTGGCATAAAGAGATCGCCCAAATCAAACTGAAAATTGAGGCAGCCATTGAACCAAAGAGACAAGCCGCCTGCTCCAGACTTGACGCAATACATCGCGAAATGCAACGGAGCAAGATTTTAAAGTCCCGGGAGTATTCATTCGTGCTCTTTGAAGAACAAGACGTTGTGGTCTGCCTCAAAAAATTAGCAAAGGCTGCATTGCGCCAAGGTACGGAAGCCGGAAAGTAAAGCCATTTTGGGCTTCGATCATAAGTCGGGCTTAACGGGGGCTTAACCGGACGCTAGCGCGTTCCGGCTGATTAGCCGAAGGGCGCTAGCCCACGGTTTGCGGCCTATGTTGTGATCGACGCCCCGTTTTGGATACTTTCTTCGTTCGACGGAACTGCTCTAATGTAAGTTTTAGAAAACTCCCACGCTGCACGTTCGGAATCTTGCCATGAATAAAGAGCCCCTACATCCCGATGAAGAAGACTTCAGCGAAGATTTCGACGAAGACTTCGACGAAGATTATAGCGAACCGGAGGCAGGTCGATGTCCGTTTGTGGACGTGCTCGTTGTTGACGAACAAGGCGCACGTTTTGCGTCCAAATTGGATGATTGGAATACGACTACGCTGCTGGCATGTGTCTCAGAGGATCCAGTAGATTGGGCTGAGATGGCTGCCGTGTGGCCGAGATATCAGACTGGACCAAGCGCCGAGGTTGCTGACTCTTTGGACTTTCAAATAGTCGACTTTGTGGCGGCCCTTGCTGAACTATCCGAAGAGCGAGCCTGGATGGTGATCGATTTGAGGAACAAGCGAGTTTGTACGGGCAAGGAGAACGATCCAGTCGAGCGCAACGGATGCTATGCGATGGGCGAGAACAACGGCTTCGGACCCGAGTTCCGTATTCCCGTTCATCTGCCTCCTTGGTGGGAGCTTTATTGTCAAGTCGATCTATCAATGGTTTGCAAACCTCGTCTTTCGGAAGTGCCGATTTTTAATCCACAACGTGACGTATTGTGGGGACCAGAGCTTGCCAAGGGACTAGCTCAGCGAATTTTGGCGACCTATCTGGCCGATGCTCGCTTGCGTGAAATTCTGCTAGAACTCTCAATGGATTTTTCAGACCTCGAATTTGAAAAAAATGCTGAACTTCCAGAAAATGAGGATATCGAGGCAGCTCAGAAGCGTAGGGAGATTCGCAATGAACTTTACGAAAGGAAGATCGCAGTTCATCGAGATTGGTTGATGACACCTCGCGAAGACTTGGGTGGTCGAATGCCGCGACAATGTTTGCATGGCGGCATGGACTGGATCGAACGGGTTATCGAAGGCCAGAAGTTTCAAATTTCTCGCGAAGTTCCACCGATTCCGATCCCAAAAGAAATGGCCGATCGCCAACAAACACCGATGGGTTTATCTGAAGTCTGCATGTACTTTGATCTTTGCCGTGAGCTTATCGACGTGGGTTGGATTTGGATGAATGTTCAATCGGAAAGACCTTTGCATGAAGCGGACGCATTGCAGATGGCTTTGTATTTATCCGATGTCCAAAAGAGTTGGATGAATACTCCATTCGAAGGGGGAAGTTCGCCGTCGGTTATTATCCATGCTGAGCGTCGCAGATCGCCTCGCATCGCAGGCGAAATGGGTGGGCACCCAATGATCGATTGTGATTGCCCGATTTGCCAGATGATGGTTGGCGAGTCGTTTAGCGAGTCGTTTGGCCCGACTTTTGCCAGTATTGATGGCCATCATTTGGAATTGGACGATGAATTTGCATTCTCATTGTGTGAGACACGCGAGGAATGGAAGGAAAAACAACGCGAGTTTGAAGAGTTTTCGCGGGCAATGGATTTGAAACTGATCGAGCGCGAAAAAGCTGGCATCGAAGAGCCAGGGGAGTTTGCTTCTGTTTGGAAAAACACTTTCGTTAGCGACAAAAAAATACCTGGCGATTCGAATGGTCATCTCTCCATCAGCTTCTTTTTGGCCGAAATTATCAGCACCCTTAAAGGGGAGGGGGCAAAGCAAGAAGACATCGATCCGATCAATCAAGTGTTTAGGCAATATCGAGCGGCTGGTCCATATGAATTAGCCGCTGCGACCGACGATTTTCAACAAACGCTCGAACATACGGCGCAGACCTATCCGAAACTTATTGGGCGATCCGCTGATCTTCAACATCGGCTAGACGAACTGCTTCGTGGCAGGACCGCGTCTGATTTGGACGACGATTTTCCGTTCTGAAATTAATTATCCACTATTAACATTCCAAGCCCGCGATCCAGTTCGTCAAATCCTTTCTCTACTTCGGCTTTCAGCGTTTCGCTTGTGACATCAAAAGCAGCACATCGTATTGAACTTACCGATATCAAGAGCGAGAATTTTCATGTTTCTAGTTCCGTGGGTTTGGGTGCCACTGTCCCGTCGACTTACCGAATGCTCCGGATGTGAACATGAACTCGCGTACCTATGAAGTCGGGCGATCCAAGATTACCTTGCGGTTTGGCGATATTATTACGTCGAAAGCCGATGCTTTGGTGAGCTCCGATGACTATTTGTTGTCTATGGGCGGAGGCGTCTCGGCCGCCATTCGTCTGGCCGGGGGAGCCCGTATCGCCGCCGATGCCTCCAAGATGGTAGGAGCCCGAGCGGGAGATGTAATTGTCTCAACCGCAGGTGACCTACCTGCGAAGTACATATTACACGCGATTACCATTGGCTCTGGGCGACAAAATCTCCCGTCCGAAGCCATCGTGCGTCAAACGACTCAGCGTGTTTTGCAACTCCTTCCGCTCCTAGGTTGCACTTCAGTCGCCTTTCCGGCGATTGGTGCTGGCGTTGCAGGCATACCCTATGAAACCGTTGCATCGGAGATGGCCGGAGCCCTGGTCAGTGTCCTGCTCGATGCCGAAGTGTCGTATGACGTAGAGCTATACTTGATGGACCGTTTTGGCTCCATGACTCGCGACGACTTCTTCGTGTTCTTTGAAGCGTTCGCTGCTCGCAGGTTCGGGCTGTCATCCACTTCCGATCCGTCAGCAAATTCACTGAAGGCGCCCGCGGCCGGTATGCCGGGGATGGACGCAAACCAAGTGGCCGAGGCCGAACGCCGTCACCAAGTCTATCTGATGCTGCGTCATCTCGACGCGAGGCGAAACCAGATCGAAACCGACCTGCTGAAGGCCTTGTCCGGCCAAGAGTCCCGTGATGACAGATCTCTTTCGCGACTCAACGAACAACTCGATGAGGTTCAGTCTCTCAGGCGCTGCTATGAAGCGGAACTCGGAGCCGCTGCGACGACGGAACAGTCCGTTCTTCCGAACTCGGTTTTCGTAAGTTCAACGAGTATGGACCTGAAATCCCACCGCCAAGCAGTTCGAGATGTGATCAAAAACCTTGGCCTAAAATTCATCGGCATGGAGGAATTTACGCCGACAGCCCAGGCGCCTGCCGACCTCATTCGTCGAAAAGTCAACGAAGGTCGGGTCTACCTTTGCATTTTGGGGATGCGCTACGGGTATGTCGATCCGGGTACCGGACTCTCGATGACGGAACTGGAATACCGTCAAGCTATCGCAAGCGACAAACGAATTTGCATGTTTGTAATGGGCCAGCAAGCGCCTATTCAGGCAAGCATGGTGGAAGATGATCCCACTCGGTTCGCGAAACTCATCGACTTCAGAAGCCGTGTCATGAAGGCGCACACTTGTGCCCTTTTCACCGACGAGTCAGACTTGGCACAGCAGGCGGCGGCGACTCTGAAGGAGCAATCGAACTCGTAAGGACCAAACCAACTGATGAAGCTGACCAGGGTCGCCAGTTCCATCCATTTCGGAGCCAAGGCTACAATTGACTTACCACGTAAGTTGGAAACGTTCCGTATCGTTTAGCCCATTCGAGTTGTTTTACGTAGCGACATTGGAAGGGGATATTGGGTTCGAGCTTTGCCAATGCCGCGAAGGCTTCGCTGGCGTAGACTTGACCGACCGGGGTCTTTGGCTCCAGCCTCGCAGCTCGACTAACGTGAGCTCCGACTCCTTTGGGCAAGCCTGTGATTGGGTCGTGTGCCAGTATTACCGGTCCAATATGCAATGCCACACGCAGTCGTAAGCGTGTTCCAAAACCCAACGCAAACCAATCGGTTGTTTCGACCATTTCGGTCAAATCAAGGGCGCATGCGCCCGCCGATGCTATGGTGCGAAACGCTAAATAAAGCCCGTCGCCGGCTGTCTCGCGAACAGCGATGTCGCCTGTGTAGGTGTCGACGAGAACTGCAACACGCGACAGGTATTCCACTACAAACAGTCTAACTTCGCGATCGCTAAGTTGACTGAATCCCGCTGCGTCAGCAAAGAGCAGCGACATCAATTGTGTGTCCCCTTGTGTGGCAGGCGGCGCTGTTGCTTCCAAAAGTATTGTGGAGGAACTTACAGGCGAGAGCGCAAGTTTTACGAACTGAGCTGATGGTACTTGTGGAAGTTGAACGTACGTCATGGGAATCAACACGGCTTGCCATGAGGATATTGCATCTGCGGTTCCCCCCATTGCTCCGGGTTTACCATCCCAAACGGCTAGACCATAAAGGTCGGTATCCAATTCCGCTGCTCGAATGCGGGCGGTCCCTGCGATTATTTTGTTAGTATAGCTATACGCAATCGCATGCTCTTCTGTCTGATCGCGGGCCGCGCGAATGATGGTGGTCGATTTGCGAATGACATTTGCAAAGCGATCATCCCAATTTGCTTGTGGATGGCTAACGCTCGTCTTCAAAAAGAGTTCTTCGCGAAATGGGAGAATGATATGCGATTCACTGCCACGCTCTATGAGTGCCTCTTGAAACAGGATATCACCGCCACAAGCAGCCGACGACACTCCGATTTGGACATCGTTTGCAGCGAGCCATCTGTCAATCGCTTCGCGAACTGCCGGCTCCAAATGCAATGGAAATCGAGGAACTCTTCGATCCGGAGCGTCGACCATATGCCCGGTAAAGATAGCGACTGAAGGGATGGGAAGCCACTTCTTTTTCCAGGTCGGATCTTGTTGAAAGTGATCGCACAGCAGTCCGATATGCAATTGAGAGGAACGCAAATTGCCGAAGCGTTTGCCTGCAACCAAGGCAGCGCGACGATAGGCATCTTCCGCATCATTCCATTCTTGCAAGTTGAGATACGCTTCGCCGATCGTGGCGAGTATCCAGTAGTGTTTTTCATGATCGGAATGAGTTGATTCTGACAATAATAATTCTTTGCATTGTTGTACTACCTTCAAGGCGACGATCTTGGCCTCGTCCGTTTTGTGCAGTAGCGTGCACAGGGTTACAACGTTGATGCCGGTCCAGTAGCCGCCGGTGGCGCGGTATGCCTGTTGGTAAAGTTCCAAGGAGCGGGACAAATGGGCTCGGCGTGCTGACACGGAAAATGATTTGATCGCCCGATCCTTTTCGGTGCGAGCCAGGACCCCGATCGACTCTTCTAACAAATAGTGGTTTGGGTTGGGTAGAACATTGAGTCGTTTAACAATATCGGCAAGCAGCGTTGCTGCGGCATCCACTGCGCCGCTTCTGGCCAATGCCATTCCGTGCATCTGCATGAGTTCTAGGTCGTCGGGCCAACGCTGAGTGGCATCCTCGGTCACTTCGACAGCATTGAGTGGCATCCCAACCGAGAGCAATTCACGAGCAAATTCGCGAAATTCGGAAGCTGTGTTGAATGCGGTGGAGTTAGGCTCAAGCCGCCCGTTCCAGCAAGTTAGCAATTCATAGGGAGTTCTGGAGGTCATTGATGCATTGGTTGATTGTACTAAGGATCGTTCGATCAATAAATAAATGTCCAAGTGTCGCCTTTTGCTCCGCAAAAGTAGCGATCTCCACGCTACTTTCGCGGAGAAGCTATGTAGGGATTGATTTCAAGAAAAAATCCGGCACACTCGTTGGGAATACTAAAACACTTCATTCTCCAACGAGGGCCGAATTATGTCCAAGGTTATCATGGTTGGTTGCGATTTGCACGACGGTACGATGTTTTTAAAGTATGCAGTTGGGACTCAAGAGCCCCTACAGGCAGTCTACGTTAACGATGTTAGAGGGCGTCTCAAGATGATTCTCGAATTACAAGAATTTGCCAAAAAGCACAAATCCAAACGGATCGTGTTCGTCTACGAAGCGTCTGGTTTAGGCTTTGGGCTTTGCGA
>JAYTVL010000334.1:0-18250 GCA_043744075.1 Pirellula sp.
CAGACCCGTCAAGTCACACTCGTCGTCGACGACCCATTGTGCCCTGTGTGCCGCAGCGTGATTGGAGCTTCGAGAGAATTCGCAAGAGAGCTTTCACTCAGGCGTTTGGAGCTTGCGGTATGACCGAACAAACCGAAATCAACGAATTGATGCAAGCGAGAAACTTCGATTGGGCGATCAAGGCCTTCCATCCATCCGACCAAGCCGCGAGGCACTTCGCAGAACAACTCGATGCACTAAAATTGTTCATGGAACAACGTAGGTTGGGTGAATGCGTTCCAACGATCGCGTCTCTTCAGAGCCTCGGCAAAACCAATTCCTATAAGCTAGATGCATTTTTGGAAGCGCTCGTATCTCTCCGCACATCGGAAATGATCGCTGCCGCTTGGAGAATCATTCAAGGCATGCAGGTCGAGAAAATCGAAATGGAATTTGAATATGGGAAGTCATTCGCGTTGAGAATATCGTTGCTCTCCCCCTATGGTGATAACGAAAATTATTCGACGAAAGATATTGATGACATGAATTTCTTAAGACATTTGATTAAAAGCAAGTCGGATAACCGACCTATCATCAATGGATTCTTCGCATTGCGTCACCGAAAGTCGTAACGTTTGGTCCGACTTTGTACCACTCGAGGCCAACGTGATTGGCTAATTCTTCTTTGTATGACTCTCTCATTCCCAACTCCAATCCGGTTTATCCCGGCACTTTCCTGCGTCCCTCCCCTCCACGTCCCTCCTTGGGCATCGATCACAACATGGGCCGCAAACCGTGGGCTAGCGCCCTTCGGCTTATCAGCCGCAACGCGCTAGCGTCCGGTTCAGCCCGACTTATGATCGACGCCCCCTCCTTGCAGTACGAGTGAGAAGTGGACCCCCGGCAAAAAGGCTTGAATCAAAGTTTAACCGATCGAAGAATTAGTAGAGTTCGTAAACGTGTTCGCCTCCGTGGGCTGGAATGCCGATCAGTCTACACTAATTCTCGGCGCCATCGCTCGGGAACGCCTTCGAATGCGGTTTGATAAGTAGATTCTAATGGTACCATCACATGTCCCGGCGGCTGCAAAAACAGCGGCATGTCGGGCAATAACTTTCCAACCGCAAAAGGCTCGATGAATGCCTGACGCTCCAGTCCACCGGTATACGCCGCAATCGAGAGCGGTTCATCCGATGGAAGCCGGAAAACGTTGTCGTCGTCGTATCGCTCCCAAATGGCACCGTGAATTCCATTCGGATCGCGATGACTCGGAGGAAATACGTCAACGACGAGCATGTGTACACCTGCACGCAATAGTTCATGAACCTTGTCCACGAACGACTGCAGAGCGTGCCTGGTGGATTTGTTTCCTGGTGAAACAATTTCAATGATCGCGACGACGTCGTCGCCGCTTCGGTGTCGAATAACGACACGGCTTCGTTTATCAGCATACGTTTCAATTTCGGTCTTCGCCGAGAAACGAGTCTTGGGATGCATCAACGCCAAACCAACATCCTTCTCTGTAGTTGTGCTGAGCGGTTCATCCGAGCCACTTGAAGTTCCCAAGGTCAAAACATATGGGCCAAGCCCACCCGCAATCTGCTCTGCCAACGCATAATATTTACTGGGGAGCAAACCGGCGTTAAGTGTCCGACTGATTGCCGAGATCCAGTCGTGATGAAAATGGTGAAATGGTCCCGAAATGACTCGTGTCCAATCGTGAGCCGGCATCGTTTTTGACCTCCTCAAGTCGAAAGCGCCGAGGATGTTTAACCTAGTAATTCCCTCGATGATTGTAAGCGAAAAGTTCATGACGGCAAAGTTGGATCTACAGAATAGTTGCTTCGCCTGAAAACCAGGCACGGATCGACAGACTTGCAAATGCCCGCTCCCTTCGCCCTCCGGCTTTGAGTGGGCTTTGAGTGGGGGAAGAAGGGCTTTGGCGATGTGTATTGCTTGCAATTGCACTGAACTTGACCCACTGCAGCTGTTTCCCCTATGGTCCGCCCTTGCCTATTGAATCGCGCAGAATTGCGGAAATGGTTAACGAACCTTTCGAAGTCTATTTCATTGGAATTGCGGCACAGTGAGCCCGTGGGAAGGTGGCGTATTGATGTGCATGAGAAAGATACTTCAAATTGCTTGTGCAGCACTTTTCGTCGTCGCAGTTGTTCCTGGCGTTTTCGCCCAGTCTCTGTCGCAATCGAAGCAATCGCTAGGCTCAACCATTCGCCGGGACGTTGGCATTCCGCCATCGCGTTCTGATTATGTTAAAGATTCGATGACGCGTCTCTTTCAAAAATATGTGCGCGTTGATCCCACAAATGCTAGCAAGTTTGAACTGCTACTGAATTCAGGGCGAGCAACCTTCGAATTCCGCTCGACCGAAAACCAGTTGCGAATTGAAGGACCGGAGGCCTTGGTCAACGATATCGCGAACCTGGTCACAACCTTTGCTATGCTCCGTCCCGAAGAGGCTGTTCGCATCCTGCCACTGCATGACAACGGACAAGCGTCCTTGTCGAAGTTTTCACTCTTAACCTCGTCAGTTGCGAGAAACCCGATGCGTCTTGTTTCGGCGCAACAAGACGTCACGATTGCGACTCCTGGGCAGGTGGAAAACACAGCAACGCAAGACAAGACAAAACAAGAAAATCCAACAGGCAAAGCACCGACAAGTTTGCCTTTGCCACAATTTGAAGGTGTCCAGGTCGAGATGCTGCCTGAGATCGACGCAATTATTCTTCGTGGACGGGATCAGCAACTAACGGATTTGACGGAAATTATCAAGCGATTAGACGAAGCAAGCCGCTTGACTCGAGCTGAGATCGAGGTGGTCTCCTTGCAGCATGCCGGATCAGACGCGGTCGCAAAACTGATCACGACAATGCAGGAAAAACTTGTAGGATCGATCCAAGGGCGTGTGACCGTTACGCCGCTTGGAAAGCCCAATTCGCTTCTATTAATCGGCTGGGGAGAAGCCATCGTTGCCGTCAAGGATTTGATCGCGAAACTAGATCAGCCGGCATCCCCAGACGCACAATTCGAAGTGATCCAATTGCGATATGCCGCAGCATCCGAGCTGCAAACGCAACTTCGAACCTTCTTTCTCAACCGCCAAGGGCTCGCTCCCGTTATTCAGTCCATGGTAGACAATCGGACCAACGCGATCATCGTGCATGCAGCTCCACGTGACTTACTTGAGATTCGAAGGCTCATTACGCAGCTTGACGTCCCGAGAGGCACGCTAACTCAGCAGGCTAGGATTTTTCAGTTGCGACACAGTTTGGCTGCTGACATTGCTAAGTCGCTTCAACAGGCACTTACGACGACTGCCAATGGACCGGGCGCGAGTATTCAACTTCTTGACAAGGACGGTCGCACGATTGCAACCAGTGGAACTTTGGGAACAAACCAAATCACTGTGAACGAACGAAACAATTCTTTGCTAGTGTCTTGTCCACCTGAAACTTTGCCGTTGATCGAACAGTTGATCGAGCAGCTCGATACGCCTGGCATGGTAGCCAAGATAAAGATCTTTCCGGTTAAAAACGGCGATGCGGCTTCATTGGTTGAAACGCTTCGAGCCTTGCTCCCAGCGCAGAGTGCAGGGACACAATCGTCGCCGCAGCTCTCCAGCGCTCCCGATGAAACGGCTTTGATGCCTCTTCGATTCACTGTTGATACGCGTGGCAACAACGTCATTGTTGTAGGTTCGGATGGAGATCTGAAAATCGTCGAAGCACTCATTATGCGTCTCGATGAAGGGGACAAGATGCAGCGAAAGAGTACGGTGTACCAACTCAAAAACTCGCCCGCAGTCGATGTTGCACTAGCGATCAACGAGTTTTTGCGAAGCAAAAGGCAGGTCGAAATTGCAGCACCTGGCGCAAACAATCCCTTCGAACAAATAGATCGAGAAGTTGTTGTTGTGCCCGAACCTGTTCAGAATAAATTGATCCTAAGTGCGACGCCGCGTTACTACGAAGAAATCAGTCGCTTGATCGAGCAACTGGACCAACAGCCCCCGCAAGTCATGATTCAAGTCATGATCGCTGAAATCACTTTGAGCAATACCGACGAATTCGGCGTCGAATTGGGTTTTCAGGACTCGATCTTGTTCGATCGCAGTCTCTTAGGTGCACTCTCAACTAATACACCGGGTTACAATTTCAATTCGACTGCTCCGCTTGGCAATAGCGGAACCGACAGGGCGCTCACGAATTCGAACCGAGTTGGCGGGCAAGGGCTCTCGAATTTCTCGGTGGGTCGGAGTAATACAGATCTAGGATTTGGCGGATTGGTTTTGTCAGCGAGCAGCGAAAACGTCAACTTCTTGCTGCGTGCTCTACAGGACTCGCGACGATTGGAGGTTTTGAGTCGACCCCAAGTATTGACGCTCGACAATCAACAGGCGTTTATCCAAGTCGGGCAACGCGTACCTCGAATTACTACTTCGAGCATCACACAATTCGGTTCGCAGAACAGTCTCATTGATGCAAACGTTGGGCTGATTATCGGAGTAACGCCTCGGATCAGTCCGGAGGGTAATGTGGTTATGGAGATCGATGCAGAAAAATCGAAAGTCGGTTCTGAGGCCGAAGGAATTCCTGTCTCGGTTTCCAACAACGGGAACATCATTCGCTCACCGCGAATCGATACCATCACAGCCCAAGCGACCGTGAGCGCGGCGGATGGCGAAACGATCATTCTTGGCGGATTGATCTCGCGAAGCACGAATACACTCCATCGACAGGTTCCCTGGTTGGGAAGTCTGCCGATACTCAAGCATTTGTTTAGCTACGACTTCAACCAAACGCTACGCACGGAACTAGTCATTATTCTGACTCCGCATGTGGTGCGTTCCCAGGGCGACATGGAGCGAATTAAACAAGCTGAATTCGCAAGGATGAGTTGGTGCGAAGCAGATATTTTCGAGATTCACGGCGATGTCTATCCAAGGACAGACATGGCCATCGAGATGACTAAGCAAGATGACCTTGAAGTTGTTTATCCCGATATCGATCCAAGAGGATCTAGACTGGGCCCCTCATCTGGCAAACCAACCGTTGGACCTGCATTGATGAAGGATCCCTCATGCGAGCTTCTCCGTTCTCCTGGTTTGATTAAGGCATCAGTTGAGCCGGCAGTGTTTCAACTAGACGAGAGTCGCACGCGAAACCAAGCGTTGAATAGTCAAGTGAATACAGTAGGTGCTCGCTGATGTTGATTTCGCGTTTAGGGCGGTCTTGGCAGCTGGATTTCAATCTGCTGCTCTATGCCTTGACTTTGTTTTCTGCTCAAGGCTGTCAGTTTGCACCGAGGCAATCCACTGCTACGTGGCCATGGCAAAAAGAAGTAGCGAAAGCCTTACCTGAACGCATCGTACCCGTTTGGACCGACACGGTTTTGCATCAGCCGAGCCAGCCGGGCGTTCGAGGATTTGGTGGACGAGTCTATTTCTATGGCAAAGAAAATACTGGTCCTGTGGAAGTTGATGGAAACTTTGCCGTTTACGTGTTCGATGCAGATGATAACGCTCCGACGGACCAAAAACCACTTCGCAAGTATGTATTTACTGCGGATCAGTTCAAGACACATATGAGCAAGACTTCCATTGGGCCATCGTACAGCGTTTGGATCCCGTGGGGCGAAGTAGGTGAGCCCGCTCGCCGTCTTAGTCTGATTTCGAGATTCGAGGGCCGCGAGGGCGGAACGACGATTTCTGAACCGACCATAAAAATGCTTCCAGGCGTACCTGTCAACAAGGAAATTGCCAAGGATAAGTCAGAAACAACCAAAGTTGCATCATCGCCAGTTAGTCTCGCAGCCCATGCCGACAAGGTGATGGGGACTCCAAAAGAGAATAAGCCGTTAATCGAAAGCAAAATCGAGTCGATCGACCTGCCACCTGCTTTCCAACGCCACTTGCGCGTGCCAGTATCGGCAGCAGAATCATTTCGAGCATCAGAAAATGCTGCAACGACAAAACAATCTGCCAGCGATCCGTCCGCGTCGAACAAATCGCTTCAAAATGGCAACAAAGCAATAGATTCAACCGAAGCAGAAGAAGGTTTTGCTGCCCGGACAACAACTAAGATCTACGACTATCGAACACGTGGTGGCCAACGCACTCCCTATTCATTACCAACAAGGCCAACCAAAACCGACATTCGAGAAGGTCGTTGGATCCAGCCCGTTTCAAGAACGACAACTCAATGACAAGGCTGAACGCGACGCACAATCAAGTAGTGGCCGCCTACAATGAACCGCTCGCTTAACCAAAGCGTTGCGGATGTAGTTTGCGTCTCAATAGTGTTCGGCCCGTCTGCTAAGTCCGCTTCCATTCTCCGTTTGTTAGCCCCCCGTAGACTGCTTTACGACGGAATTTAGAGACAGAAATTCCATTGTGGTTGGTTGCCTGTTTTGGATTGCTTAACTATGCTCAACGATCAGCAAGCAAAAGTTACCAAACAGGTAGGTCCGCATCTCCGAGGCGGACAAAGAATATAGGCCCGCATCGAGGTCAAGCGTGGAAAAAATCTTACGAATTTTCGAGTCTCATGCGACCGCTGATCAAGCTGCTCGCGTGGATGACGACTGCTTAACGTGCCAGGACAGATTCGACTCATTCATGCAGCTTATGGCCCCCTACTATGCAGCTTCCCCGGGATTTCAAAGAGTTTATCGAGTTGATGATTTCCGCCAACGTACGTTTTGTGATGATTGGGGGCTACGCTTACAATCTCTACCGCAACCCGCGAGCAACCGGTGATATTGATTTTTTTGTCGCAACATCAATTGACAACGAGATACGACTGCGACTAGTCCTTGGTGAATTCGGTTTCGGAACAACATTGCCCGAAGAATCAGTACCCTTGCTCGTGGAAGGCAAAGTTCTCATGCTGGGTCGGAGCCCCTTTCGCATCGACATCCTAACAAAAATAGACGGGGTCACTTTTGATGACGTCGAAGCGAATTGCCAAATCATCCGACTAGATGAGCTTTCTATCCCTGTCATTTCGCCAGTAATGTTGCTCCAAAACAAAGAGGCAAGTGGTCGCCCAAAAGATCAATTGGACGCCATCGAACTTCGAGCCTGGCTCGATAAAGAAAGCAGTACTCGGGATTTCAAACACTTGGACTAACAAATCTGATACTAGTGGTGCGTCAAATTCTAGTTTTCGGGTTGCGATGCTCGGCACCATCACGCGGAGCGTGATGAGTACGTACTCATCACGCTCCGCGTGATGTCGAGAACCCGAATTTTTGACTCTGACAGCACTAGTTAATTTGCCGATGCTTGCGTAAGACACGGCCTGACCTAGCGCCGGTATGCTCACCTCTGTTAAGAACGAGTTTTCCATTGACAATGACGTATAGAATACCTTCGCTGTATTGCAATGGATCCGTGTAGGTTGCGAGATCATTCACCTTGACTGGGTCAAAAACAGCGATATCGGCATAGAAGCCAGGACGCAAAATTCCACGATCTTGGATGCCAATTTTGGCGGCGTTGAGAGAGGTCATCTTACGAATAGCATCTTCTAGACGAAGAACTCCGAGCTCCCGGACGTAACGACGTAGGACTCGCGGAAACGTGCCAAAGTTGCGAGGATGCGGGTTACCGCTACTTAGTGGACCGCTGATTGCCAAGGCTGAACCGTCGGAACCGATGGAACACCATGGCTGAATCATCGCCAGATTCATATCGCGCTCTTCATGGTGAGCATAGACAATACTTACCGACCCACCTTGCTCGTGGAGAACGTCGAAAAACACGTCAAGCGGGTCTGGAGTTGGACTGGTTTTTTTTCTTCGTTCTTGAATCACGACATCCATGGTCAGCCCCTTATAGACTCCGTCCGCACTCACCAGCATTCGGCTCCAATCTTTACCGACTGCGGTATAGTGGTTGTACCATCCTGGAATTCCGTTCTCAATTTCGTGCTTCATCTTTTTCCGGTCAGTAACATCTTTGAGGCGCTCCATCATGCGCTGGTTTCCGCCCTCGTGAGCCCAAGGTGGAATAATGCTGCTAAGATTGTTGTTGCCGCGAGTGTAGGGATAGACATTTGCTTGCACGTTGATTCCTTTCGTTCTGGCGGTTTCAAACAACTCAATCACTCCACGCATGTTGCCCCAGAATTGTTCATCGGCGATCTTCAAGTGGATGACATCGACGGGAATATTGGCCCGCTCTCCGATACTTATTGCCTCCCTTACGGAGTCGAAAACGCCATTTCCCTCGTTACGAATATGGGTTGAATAGATCCCGTGATGTTTTTTCACGATGTGGCAGAGGTTGACCAAGTCATCTGTTGTTGCAAGCGATCCTGGCGGCGTCATGACCTGTGACGATAGTCCGAACGCGCCATCCTGCATAGCCTCATCGAGCAGCAACTTCATCTCTTCGAGTTGCTGTTTGGAAGGGCGGTCAAAAGAGTTGCCCATCACACTCTCCCAGAGATTGTTGATACCAACATAGCTGGCAACATTTACCGAGCTAGTCGAATCCTCAAGGGCCAGAAAGTAATCGGCCAAAGTGTTAATCGTTCTGTTTTGACCCTTCACTTCGATTTCTTTGGTGGGAGCTTCTTTTTTGTTGGGGCCGCCTGATGCACCCTCGCCAAGGATTTCAGTCGTGACTCCTTGTCGTATCTTGCTCTGAGCATTTCCATCCTTGAAGAGTGTCCAATCCGAGTGCGAATGCATGTCGATGAAACCGGGAGAAATGACCAAGTCTTTTGCATCGATTTCGATTTCGGCAGATCCGTCAAAGCTCCCCATCGCGACAATGCGGTCACCTTTGATTGCGATATCTCCAATGAACCACGGATTACCCGTTCCGTCCACGACTTTTCCGCCACGGAGCACTAACGAGTAAGCTGCATCTTGCGCTAAGGTTTGTTGAAAAAAAGTGCAAGCAAGTCCGACGAACAATGCACCCAAACGCAATTCGTTCAAAAGCTCGTGCTTACACCATGTCAAAATATTCATGTTTTTCAATTTCTTCAGAACGGCCCTGTGTCTCAAATTCGTTCGTATCTCGGGATCCATTCTCATTCAGGCATGTCCGCTGATTTGAAATGAATTTCTATTCGGCAAAGATTATAACAAAAGCTCCACGTTCGAATGAAAGTGTGGGTTACAATCAAGCTTTGTTTCTAAACGTAGCATAGGCATCTTGCCTGTGAAGGATAACGCTGGAATCTCAGGCTGGAAGCCTAAGCTACGTTCATTGCTGGATGGCTTTAGAAACAATGCCTACGAGGCCGGACAAACTTGTTCATGAATAGAATTATCAACATCGCTGGTTTTTTGTTGCTCGTGTCAGCGTTCGTTAACGCCAATTTGCTATCCAACGAGGATTCGATCAACGCTTCGGACACCGATAGTGTCACCATTATCGCCCAGCCGTTTTTGAAAGTGCATTGCCTAGGTTGCCATGGTCCGGATGAATCCAAAGGCGATTTACGGCTTGATCAACTGGATGCTGACCTCTTCCAGCCGTCGACATTCGATCGGTGGCGAGAAATCGTCTCGCGCGTACAATCCGGTGAAATGCCTCCCGTCAAGGAACCGCGACCTAAACCCGAGCAAGTCGTAGATCTGGTAAAACGGTTAACTATTCGGCTCGATGAAACCTCAACGGAGCAGCGAACAGAGGGGCGCGTGGTATTGAGACGACTCAATCGCGTCGAGTATGAAAACACCGTTCGCGATCTCTTCGATGTCAATGTGTCGGTAAAGGAGATGTTACCCGAAGATTCCATTTCGCATGGTTTCGACAACGTAGGCGCCGCACTCAATATTTCGCCAGTTCTTGTAGAGCGATACCTCGAAGCAGCTGACGCTGTGATCAACGAAGCGATCGCGCCGGCTCACAAACTGTCGAGTCAAACGGAGCGTTTCGATCTCTATGATTCGCTTCCTAAATGGTTTTTGGCAGGAGTTTGGAAACGCGATGACGGAGTAATCCTATTCCGCAATAGCGGGGATTCGGCGTCTGATCTTCGTCAGTTCAGAGCTCCGGCACCAGGACGCTACCGATTTCGGATCGCGGCCTCGGCCCACAACTCGAACACGCCGTTACCGTTCGCGGCGTTGCTCGGCAATTTCGTAGTAAGCGGAAACTTTTCGCGGCATCTTGGTTACTTCGACGCCCCCGCTGGTGAACCTGCCATCATCGAATTCGAAGAACGACTTGGCGCAAAGAACGACACGATCAAAATCATACCCGTTGCATTGCCGTTTGTCTATCTAAAGCAGGAGACGATGCAGGACTACCCTGGGCCGGGCCTGCATGTTCATTGGATTGAAGTCGAGGGCCCATTTCCTGAAGCTTGGCCGACCGAGAGTTACCGCCGTGTCTTCGGGGATGTTGATCCAAAGCAAGGCACGCTCACGGAGGCTGTAAATTTATTGCGTGTACTCCTCCCAAAAGCATTTCGTCGCCCCATAACGGAGGCTGAAATAAAACCGTTTTCGTCAATTGTTGCGAGATCGCTAGATAGTGGGCAATCGTTTGAGGCTGCACTGCGGACGGGATATAAGGCGGTTCTTGCATCCCCGAAGTTCCTTTACCTCAGAGAACCAACTGGCACACTGGATGACCATGCACTCGCATCGCGATTATCCTATTTCCTTTGGAGCTCGATGCCAGACGAGACTCTTCTTGATTTGGCGCAAAAAGGCTCGTTACACCGACCCGATGTGCTTCACGCCGAGGTCGAACGAATGCTTTTACATCTGAAGTCAAAAGCGTTTACGGAGAATTTCACCGGACAATGGCTAAACTTACGTGACATTTCTGCTACAACGCCAGACAAGACACTCTACCCGGAGTTTGAAGAGCTTTTGCAATGGTCGTCGGTACGTGAGACGCATCTCTTCTTCGCCGAGTTATTAAAGGACAACCTTAGCTTGCGAAACGTGGTCGATTCCGATTTTGCGATGATCAACGGGAGGCTTGCGACGCACTACGGCATTTCGGATGTGCATGGTGTCGCGTTTCGCAAAGTGATGCTCAAGCCCGAGGATCATCGAGGCGGTCTGCTTACACAGGCGAGTGTGCTCAAAGTCACAGCAAACGGTACGACAACTTCGCCGGTCATTCGCGGCGTTTGGATTCTCGACCGTATCTTAGGCAGACCGGTTCCTCCTCCGCCACCTAACGTTCCTGCGGTTGAGCCGGACATTCGAGGAGCGACAACCATCCGTGAGCAATTGGCAAAACACCGTGCGACAGAAAACTGCGCAGGCTGCCACACGCGGATCGACCCGCCTGGATTTGCATTGGAAAACTATGATGCTATTGGTGGTTGGCGGCATCGCTACCGAGTCGTGGCCGAGCGTAAGGAATGGGTCAACAACCGAATCGGGCCGCTGGCTAATTACCTCGCGGCTTATCAATATGGCGAAGGACGAACGATTGACGCCGGCGATTCGATGGCCGACGGTCAGCGGTTTGCAAATGTTGTTGAGTTTAAGAGAATATTGCTCGAACACCCCGAGCAGATCGCTCGATGCGTTACCGAAAAACTCGTGACCTATGCGACCGGGCACCCTGTCGGTTTTCACGATCACCAAGTCGTGAACAAGATTCTTGAAGAGGCCAAGGCTTCTGATTATGGACTGCGATCTATCTTGCATGCAGTTGTCGCAAGCGAGCTCTTTCTAAAGAAGTGAATAAAATATGATCCCTAGCAATCGAATCTCCCGCCGAACTCTATTGCGCCGCGCTGGCGTCACGATGACGTTGCCATTATTGGAATCGATGAGGCCAACACAAACGCATGCTTCTACTTTGAACGAGCTTCCTAGGCGGATGATTTGCATCAACACGACGCTTGGTTTGCACACACCCAACTTGTTTCCGGGGACGACCGGGCGAGATTATGAACTGACACCCTATCTCGAACCCATAAGGGAGTTTCGTGACGACTTCACGGTATTCTCTGGGCTCTCGCATCCGGAGGTCGACGGCGGGCATCCAGCCGAGTTGTGTTACCTCACTTCTGCTCCGCATCCTCGCGCGGACAATTTCAAGAACACGATTTCGCTCGACCAGTACGCCATCGAGCAGCTTGTTCCAGACACGCGATTTGGATCGTTAGTGCTCGCTTCCTCCTCAAGCCGCGGACTCTCATTTACTCGAAACGGCGTGCCCATTCCTGCCGAAGAGCGTCCTTCGCGCGTCTTCAAGAGTATGTTTGTCGACGGTACACCCAAAGAGATCGACGCTCAGGTTCAACGGCTCAAACAGGGGCAGAGCATCATGGACACTATTTTGGAAGAGGCCAAAGATTTTCAGCTTGGCCTCGGCGTTCAGGACCTACGCAAACTCGATGAGTACTTTAGTTCGGTCCGCGAAGTCGAGCAGCGGATGATTAAGGCTCAAGACTGGTCTCGCCGGGCGAAGCCGACGGTCGCTGCCAAGTTGCCAATCGATATCGCAAGTTCGGTCGAGGTCCCTTCGCGAGTACGTTTGATGATCGATTTGATGCACCTGGCGTTGCAAACCGACTCGACACGCTTTATTACTTTTGCTATGAACGGACTCAACGCTGTCCCCGTGATTGCAGGCGTCACGCAGGATTGGCACAATCTCTCTCACCACGGCCAGGATCCAGCGAAATTAGCCGAACTTCGCGTTATCGAAGTCCAGCAGATGCAACTTTTTGGAGAATTGCTCGCGAAGCTCAAAGATACCCGCGAGGCAGGAAGTACTTTGCTAGACCGAACGATTGTGCTTTTCGGTAGCAACTTAGGCAACGCCAGCAGCCACGACAACAAGAACCTTCCGATCATCGTCGCGGGTGGCGGCTTTCAACATGGTCAATACCTTGCCTTTGACCCCAAGAAAAACCCACCGCTTTGCAATCTCTATTTACAGTTCCTGCGCCGCTTAGGTTCAGACACGAATGCCTTCGGCTCCAGCACTGGGATCGTTCCAGGCTTCGAGTTGGCTTCTTAAAAATAAACCATGAGCGTCTGCCGCACTTCCTCATTAACCTTCGCCGCACTATTGCGAGAAACCCAGGACTCCTTTCATGATTCTGCGATCATTTTTTTGCATGTTGATCACGTTCAGCGTTGCGTCGGTACGCGACTTGCGAGCCGACGAGCCTCGACCAAGCGATAAAGACACCGCCATCCATGTGCCTACTCCGCCTGTGATTGTGGCAAAGATGCTGGAAGTTGCGAGAGTCAAAAAGGACGACCTCTTATACGATCTCGGTTGCGGAGATGGCAGAATCGTTATTGCTGCCGCGTCAGAATTTGGATGCCGAGCGGTGGGCTACGACATTGATGAAAGGAAGGTTCAACAGTCAAGAGAGAATGTCAAAAGTCAAGGAGTCGAAAAGCTGGTCCGAATTGAGCACAAGGATATATTCAAGCTGGATCTCCGTGAGGCGACCGTCATTACGCTTTATTTGTTACCCGAAATGAACATGGGACTGATTCCGCAGTTGGAAAAACTCAAAGACGGATCTAGAATCGTATGCCATGAATTTGCTCTCAAAGACGTGCAGCACGACCGCTTGATCACCATCACGACTCAACCAGATGGCGTCCCTCGCGATATATATCTTTATACGCTTCCGCTGAAAAAAGATAGGCCAGCGGGAGTTAACAAGTAGGTCCGCATCTCAGACGCTCGCCTTACCTTGCTGGTTGCCTAAGCGCACGGATGTTTTCCTCGATTCTAGCATCGTCTAATGGCAAAGACTCTTGTCGGATGGCAAGGGACTCCGTGAGCAACTTGTGTGCTTCGTCTGTTTTCTGCTGTTTCAACAGAATATCAGCCAACGAAGAAAGCCGATCCGCGACGCGAGGGTGCATCGCAGGGCGGTCGTGACGTTCTGTAGCCACTGCTTCGCGAAGCAATTTCTCAGCCCTAGCCAGTTCGTCGTTGTGAGCATGGATTGTAGCCAAGCGTTCCAGCGAAGTGGGGTCTGTGGGGAAATGGAGCTCAATGACAGCCTCAGCCAATGCGCGTTCGTCCATTCGCATGGCGTCTACAGCACGCCCAGATTCCTCAAGGGCTCTAGCATACGTGTAAGCACACCAAGCGACTTGAGAAGCGGTCCCTCCGTCATGATGGCTCCATAAAGCCTCAGCGTGAATCAGTGCTTCCTCTGGTTTTTTGGATGATCGCAGACACCGGACCAACCCGTAATGGGCCTCTTCAGGGAACTCTCCAGACGATATTTGCTGTGCCATGACTTCTTCGTAAAGTTTTGTCGCTTCCGAAAAGTTGGAAGAACGCAAACGCTCGCACGCAAACTTCAATTTGGCCTCGATCAGTTTTTTGTGCCCTGGACAAATCGCATCTCCCATGGCAATCAGGTCCTTGGCAATTGGCTCCAAGGTACGCTGGTCCCCCATGTCGTAAAGTAAGCCGGCGTAGTCCCCAAGGGCTAAAAGTGCGATCGGGTGTTTTGCTGGCAAGACCTTTCGCAAATGAACTAACATCGCCTCGTAGCTCTTTCGTGCTTGCAAAAAGTTCTTACCGTTGCGATTTACTATGCCTGCCAAATAGCGCCGAACAACTTCCGACGCCCAGTCGTTGTCGGTCCCAATCGCCTCCAAAACGTCCAGCACAGCGACCGGTGACTCTTCGATGTTCCTGCTCAACGCCATGCCAATTCTCGCAGCTCGAACGGGTGTTGAGTCGTCGGGCAAAAGACTCTTTCGAATACTCAGGGATTCTTGCATGAACGGCGTTGCTTCCTTCGATCTCCCCAAATCCATTAGCAATCGCCCCAGCTGAAATAAAACGTCAGCGTGAAATAGTCGAGATTCAGGATCCTTTGTACTAGAAACCATGTCCAGCACTGCACGATATCTTTTTTCGGCCTTTTGCCATAACGACTGATCATGCTCCAACCACCCTTGATAGAAAGTATTGAGCATCTTGTCGCGGGCAAAAAGCTGATTCGCCAATCCATTTTGAGCAGCTATGTCTCGTAATTCCCTTGCTTGGTCAAGCAAGGTCTGCGCATTGTCGAAATCGCCTGAGGCACGGTATGCGTTCCCTATTGCGTCGAACAATCTAGCCTGAACCAGGGGATGTTCGTTGAGTTCAGTGCGCAAGCGACGTGTTGCGTTTTCTAGAAGCGAACTAAGATTTTGAGACACTGCTGTTGAAGTGCCACTTCCCATTAATACCACATTGATAGGGTCAGATGAATGGAACATTGATTCCAAAAATCGAACCGTTTCCTGCGCCTCTTTTCGCAAAACGATAGAATTGGCCAAAGCACTGCTCTCACTTTCAAACGCCAACTTCAATCGCGATTCGGAATTCTGCGCAACCATTCTCTGTTCTCGCTCGCTTTGCCAACTACGACCGACCATGATTGCAGCAACGGACGCAACTGCAGTTGAAGCTACTAGCAGCAAACAGGTCGAAGCGATCCAAGCAGAGAGCCTTCGATTTCTACCTAACCATTTTTTGGTGATACTCCAGGCTGACAAAGGCTTAGAATGGATAGGGTTGCCATCTCGAAATCGAATGAGTTCTTCTTTGAGTTCCTTGGCCGATTGAAATCGATCGGTTGGGGCTTTCTCTAGACATTTCAAACACAAGGTGTTTAATTCGAATGGCAGATTGCGATCCAATCGAATTGGGGCAGGCGGGTCAGAATGTAGAACTTGAAAAAGCACGATCTGATGGTTTCCGCGAAACGGAACGTCACCAGTCAATAGCTGAAAGAATATCACTCCGATGGAATAAATGTCCGTTGACGGTTGTGGCTTACACTCGCCACCTTTGGCTTGTTCAGGCGACATGTATGCGGGGGTTCCGACAATTGCGCCAGTTCGCGTCACCGTGGCCTCGGTATCGTTCCAATCTTTCGCTAAGCCGAAATCGACGATTTTTATTGAGCCATCGTCGGCGACTAATACGTTTTGTGGCTTTAGATCGCGATGCACGATTCCCATCGAGTGTGCGTATTCTATTGCTCCGACAATTTCGATGAGCAAGTCGACTGACTCTTTAGACGTGAGTTGACTTCCTGCAAGAAGATTCGAGAGCGAGTCGCCTTCAATAAGCTCACTAATCAAAAAGCAAATCTCTTGTTCCTGCCCGACTTCCAAGATTCGTACAATATTGGGATGATTCAATCGTGAAGCCGCTCTGGCTTCACGCAGAAAAAGATTGGTTACGGCAGGGAGGTTTGTATGCGGCGTCTTTAACGCGACCAGTCGATTCAGTTGTTGGTCGAATGCTTTCCATACGCAACCGGAACTCCCTTGTCCCAACAACTCAATCAATCGAAACCTTCGATTCAATTGATTTTGCAAGTAAGATTGGCTTGCCTTGTTTGCCGCATTGGCACTCTCTATGCCATTCGCCGTAGAGTCTGCAATCCTCTGGTTAGGAGACAGCGTGCTCCATTCAGTTTGTATCCGCTCCAGTTCCGCTAAGACGATAGGTTGTATCGCTTCATTGGCTCGTCGGACGTAGGGCTGCACATCGACTGGCAGCGATGCGCTCAATCGCAGGTCAGCCTCATATCCGTCGCAGATCCTTTCGATCTCAAGCAATTCTCGCTTTGAAAGCGTATTCATTTCCAAAATTGGCATTTAAGACAGGCTCCAAATGGATCGAATCGTTCTAAGTTTTCGCTCGATAGAAGTCAAACTGCACTTGATGTCGTTAGCGACTTCTATATTGGTATAGCCTTCCATCTTCATAATAGCAACCTTTTTTAGGTCTTCATTCTCAAGCGATTCGAGAAGGCGGCTTATTTGCTCCGCGCATTCGGCGGCAATTTCCGGGTTCGGTTCGCGGCTAACAAACGAATTGACCTCGGCATTTTGGTCAGCATCGGGCGAATTATTTAACTGTTGTTTTTCAACGTCTCGCTTACCTCGCCTATCGTAGTTCTGCTTGTCCGCGATCTTCCGCAATGTAATTGTAAGCAGTAACCGCCAAAGACTCTCTCGATTTGACAGTTCCGGAAACCTCCCGTTACGCATACCGATGCAGAAGCTCTTCATAGCGCTGAGGACGATATCCTCCTCATCCGACATCGCACGAGATGAGGTCTGCAAACGGGAACGCGTCAAGGTTATGAGTTGCGCAAAGAAACGATCCCATAAAAGCCGAGCCGCTTCTTCGTCTCCATTCCGAAGTTTCGAGATCAAAGCGGTTGCCGATGGTTCGTTTTTCATGCAACAAGGTCACAAGAGCGGAGCTTAAAAAAAATGTCCAACGGTTAGTTTATACCTCAGCCGCCAAAATAGCCAGTTTTGAAAAAAACGGGGGTGATGGCGATATTCTTTGAAGGGTTCCAAGGCTAGTTGTGGATTGTATGAATAGTAACGAGTGGAGCATTAAATAATGGCTTCTGGCAGCATTGGAAGCCCAACACGAAAATGGATTGGTCGAGGGAGTAAAGAGGCGCAAATTGAACTCGAACGCAAAAAATCACACCGTTAATGGATTGATAATCCGAGAGAACCGAAAAAACCTAGGTTGGTCCCAGGTGGAACTTGGGCACCGATCAGGCTATTCCGAAAGGGTAATTCGTAAGGCAGAATCGGGCGGATCCCTTCGGCTACAGACAATTCTGGATCTCGCGATGGCAATGTCAGTACAAGGCCGCTCGGTCTCGCTTCAGGACTTAACAATTGATTTTGTTTCGATAGCAAGGAGATTTGTTGAAAGCTACGATTGGCTTGGACGCAAAATGCTCTCGGCTTGTCGGGACCTTTTTCACCCTGATTTTTCGTTCAGTTGTTCAGCAGACCCGAACCAGGTCTCATTCGCGGGAGTGTGGAAGGGCCCTCAAGGTTTTCAAGAGTTTCTGGACCGATACTTTGATACATTTACTCGGGAGCGAGGAACGCTGAAACCGATTTTTATGGCAAGCCACGATCGCGTGGTAGCAAGATTTGAGGACCAAGTTAGTTTTCACGGGCAGGAAATGTCAGCCTATTGGGTCAATTTGCATTTCCAGTTTTGCGACGGATTGCTGATTCGAATCGATGACGAATTCGATAGCCTCAACTTGTCCCGGTCTTTAGAACAGTTGCAGCTAGCGGAGTGTTGCTAAGGAGACCGTTCGAGAAACAACTGTCGTAGCTGGACTCGCAAGAGTTCAGTATTTGCCGCGTTTTGCTCCGAAGTCTTTCGACCCCGGCTACGAAAACAGACGCCACGAAAATAGGACGCCAGCGGCTGCGCCGGTTAAACACAATACCGTTCATGTTTATATCAGCCGGAACGCGCTAGCGTCCGGTTTAGCCGCGA
>JAYTVL010000335.1:0-4915 GCA_043744075.1 Pirellula sp.
TTTGTGCGTGCAAAACCGGACGCTAGCGCGTTCCGGCTGATGTTGATAGGCTTTTTTCCGCTTGCGAAAGCGGAAGGGAATTAAGGTTTTTGGCACTAGTTCGACTGTACTAAGTAAATTGGGTGGCACGCTCTGAGGAACGAAGGGCGTGTGAAGTGTCAATTGCACTGGACTTCAAATCCACGCCCTTCGCTATCGCTCAGGGCGTGCCACCCGGTTGAACTAGGTTTTGGCTTGCTGATAACTTAAATCGTACAGGTCGAAAAATTCTCCCCCATTCGTTGATGCGTACACTTCATGGGGCCCCAGCAGGAGGAGCGTTCTACATTTGAGAAGTATTCGCGTAGAATTTGTGGCTAGTGCAGCATTTCAGGTTCCGAAGGATTTCTTGTCAGGCTATAATGCGGCAGTCTCGAACCTGAGACAATTGTTACGGAATTCCGTGCCCCATTAAGCAGCGGCGAGATTTGGCACACCATCGAAAGATTTGGTCCCAATTCCCGACCTTGACATTGTCTTGGGTTGGTCAATTGTGTACTGAGACGCGATCGTTTGTAGACTGAATCCGCTCCTCTCAAGTTATCCTGGCGTTGAAAGAATTAGGTTTTACAACGTTAGGGCTTACTACTTTTCACTAAGCGAAACCACATGAACACCTACAGTCTCGATTACATCGACGACTTATATATACGTTACATTCAAGACCCAAACAGCGTATCTGACGTCTGGAAGCGTTACTTTGAAGAGTTTTCGCTGGCCGCACAGTCTGAAGCATTGTTTGCTGAACAGCACGAAGTCAGCTCGAGAAACGATAGCAATTCGACCGAACCGGCGCCCGATGTTCTTTGGCTAGCTCGCATGCAAGAGCGAGTGGACCAATTGGTTCGCGAATACAGGGTGCGCGGTCATCTCATGGCAAGGATCGATCCACTTGGATTGACCCGCAAAGGACCACCGGAACTGGATCCTCAATCGCATGGACTGACCGAAGAGGATCTTAAGCGACCATTCACTTCGCCGACCCTTGAGTATGCTAACGGTCGTACGCTTGCCGACATCATTGAAAAGCTCCGCAACACATATTGCCGGAGTATTGGCGCTCAGTTCATGCATATCGACAATCGCAACATTCGCGATTGGCTTCAACGGCGCATGGAGACCACTCAAAACCGCTTGACTCTTTCTCGCGACGTTCAAACACGAATTTATACGAAACTCGCGGACGCGACCATTTTTGAGGAGTTTGTTCGAAAGAAATATCAGACCGCGAAAACGTTCTCGCTTGAGGGTGCTGAAAGTTTGATCCCGCTCCTGGATCGAGCGTTAGAAAAAGCTGGCCAGCACGGAATAAACGGCGTCGTTCTTGCAATGGCACACCGTGGTCGGCTTAACGTGCTGGCAAACATCATGGGCAAGCGCGCACAAAGTATTTTTTGGTCCTTTGATGATCCGAAGCCTGAGTTGTTCCGCGGTGGAGGCGACGTCAAATACCATATGGGGTATAGCAGCGATTGGACCACTAGTACGGGACAAAAAGTCCACATTTCGCTTTGCTTCAATCCAAGCCACCTTGAGTTTGTGAATCCGGTTGCACTCGGTCGTTGTCGGGCGAAACAAGATCGAGTTGGGGATACACATCGAACAGAAAGTATGACGATCTTGATTCATGGTGATGCTGCTTTCATTGGCGAGGGTATTGTTCAGGAGTCACTGAACTTGAGCGAACTTTCCGGTTATCGAACTGGCGGAACGCTACATATCGTCCTAAACAATCAAATCGGTTTCACCACCGAACCGGACGAGGCTCGTAGTTGTACTTATGCGACGGACATTGCAAAAATGCTTCAAATACCGATCTTTCACGTCAATGGTGAAGATCCGGAAGCGGTCGCACAGGTCGTCAACTTGGCGATGGATTTCCGCAAAGAATTTGAAAAGGACGTCGTTATCGACATGTATGCGTACCGCCGTTTGGGACACAACGAGGGGGACGAACCTCGTTTCACACAGCCTTTAATGTACGCAGCGATCGACAAACGCAAAAACGTCCGCGAAAGCTATCTTGAACATCTGCTGGAAATGAAAGAGCTTTCTCGATCGGAAGCAGACTCGATAGCCGAGGTGCGACACAACCGACTATCTCGCGAGTTTGAACTTGCGAAAACCGAACCCTTCGTCCACGATCTTCAAAGTCTAACAGGCTACTGGGCGGGTTACTTCGGCGGAGCAGAGCCAGTCGATCAACAGGTTACGACATCGATACCAAAACAAATTGCAGGAGAGTTGATTCGGGCTATCTGCGCAGTGCCGCAAGGATTCAACCTACACAAGAAGCTTGTCAAGCAGTTTGACGATCGGCGAGAGATGGCAATTGGCAAGCAACCGCTCGATTGGGCGACAGCTGAGCTGTTAGCGTTTGCATCTTTGTTGTCGGAAGGACAGCCAGTTCGTCTGACAGGCCAAGACTGCGAACGAGGCACTTTTTCGCAGCGACATGCTGTCGTTCGAGACGTTCTGGAAAATCGCAAGTACATGCCATTGGGCCATTTGGCGCCCAATCAAGCTCGAGTAGAGATCATCAATAGTCCGCTTTCCGAATCAGCCGTTCTTGGATTCGAATATGGATATAGCCTAGATTGCCCTGAAGGGTTGGTCGCCTGGGAGGCACAGTTTGGCGACTTCTGGAATGTTGCTCAATGCGTAGTCGACCAGTTCATCACGAGCGCCGAAGACAAATGGAAACGATTGAGTCGTTTGGTAATGCTGCTACCGCATGGTTTCGAAGGCCAAGGTCCTGAACATTGCAGTGCGAGGCTTGAGCGGTTTCTGCTGTTGACTGCGGAGCACAACGTTCAAGTCACCCAGCCTTCCACACCTGCACAGTACTTCCACTTGTTGCGTCGTCAAGCAAAGTCGAAATGGAGCAAGCCGCTTGTTGTTCTAACGCCCAAGAGTTTGCTTAGAAACAAGTTCTGCGTATCCACCTTAGATGACATTGAGCATGGGCATTTCCAGAAAATTGTTCCGGACGATCGTCCTATCGGTTCGCCGACCACTCGAATTATTATGAGCACTGGAAAAGCCTATTACGACTTGCTGGTGGAGCGTACTAAGTTGAATCGCAGTGATGTGGCGCTTATCCGCATCGATCAATTTTACCCGCTTGAAGCCGGCAAAGTGGTGGAAGCCTTGAGTGTTTATGCAGCAGGAACACCCGTTTATTGGTATCAGGACGAACCGACTAATATGGGGGCTTGGACGCATGTGAAGATGCGCTGGGGCGATGAAATCTCTTCGCGACACAAACTGGAACGGATATCACGCGTTGAGTCCGCTAGTCCATCCACCGGTTCCTTGCGAGCGCACCAATTAGAAGAGCGAGAACTCCTGAACGTCGCGTTTGGAAACTGAGCTGATCATGACCAAAGATACTTCCGCTAAGGGCAACGACTCAAACTCCCGTCCAGTCGACATCTCATTTGACTGCGTACCGCTCCGTAGCATGGCGCGGTTAGATCCGCCGTTAGACGCCTCGCCTGGTCTTGTCGCTAAGTATTCGCGAATCAAAGAAGCCATTGCCGAACACGGAACGTATAACTCCTATTACTTGCACAATGCAACTTGTCGCTTCTTCGTAACCAATGATCCGGGAAACGGCCTAATAGCTTTCAAGTTTGAAGGAGTCGTTTTTACGGACGAAACCGATTCGCGGGCTAGGCATGCGTCGTTGAAAGTGACTCTAGATAAAGAGACTTGCCCATGGCTTGAGCAACACGTTGTAAAGTGGTTTGAGGAAACAGTTAGCTACGCAGTCCTAGTCGAATTTGATCGTTACATTGGTGTCGGGGATCCCGAGCAAACCAAAAAGCGATTGCAACAGATGGAGCGGGCCTTGGAAAACCAAGGCGGGTTCGTCGGAATGCATCTCTGACTCGGGATGGTCTCCAACAAGTCGAGTTAACTAACTCCATGCACTGCCTTATAAAGATTCCAGGTTAGATGGATTTGCCCCTGATGATGGGCTTCGTGCCAAGCCAGGAGTACGGCTGATTCGGCAGTTGTCCGTTTCACATTGTTCGGAAAATCGGTTACCTTTGAAAAGTCCGCCGAATTGAGGAACGTCTTGAATGCGTCGAAATTCAAGATTAGCTTTTCGCGTATTACTGCGAGCAAAGGTACATTGGTATCCGAGGGTGTCGAACCACCAGAGAAAGATTCGCAGAGTGACGGATCGTTAGGTTCTGTCCCTTTGATTCGCACGTTAATGTATTTGTCGTGCGTCGCAGCGCAATGCATGGCTTGCCACGCAATATGTGCCCGACCAACCCCTGGCCGCCAAGCGAGGACTTGCTGTACATTTTGGCCGGACTTCTCAATACCGTCGAGCGAGCCGATGAGGCGCTCACGAGTAAAATCAAGTAGAGACAATATGGTTTTGAGATCTGACATGGCGGTTCTTTGTAATGTGTAAAGGTAATCGCTGCGGCTTCTCTGGACTTCAGCCACAGGGCGAGTTTCACTTTCCGTAGTAATCTTAATCTTACTCTTAATCCTAATTGTGCACTACCGCTGCGCAATAGATCGCTCGAGCGAGACCAAAGGGTTGACGAGACCAAAGGCGTCTTTGAGGGCGAGACCAAAGGGGTCAGGCCGATGCGTCCCCTTTATCGTTTATCGAAAACAGAAAACCTAGTCTGACCCCAACAGACTGCTGCTGCGAATCGTTATTGCATCTGCTGGCAACCGTCCGCACAATACGCACTAATCAGATGCCCAAGGCTGGTGGATGGTTCTTGATAGTTACTGATGGGATGTATACGCTAGCGCGGATTATTCATAGCTAGTCACGGAATTTGGTCTTTTCGGAATTGTGGTGGAATTTTGAGCGAAGCAGCGATTATTCGCTCGTTGAGTC
>JAYTVL010000336.1:0-18239 GCA_043744075.1 Pirellula sp.
GCGTAAGCTTCCAGCTTGCGTTTTCCACCTCGCAAGCTGGAAGCTTACGCCACTAATTGATCGAACGGATCGAACGGTCCTAAGGTGAAATATGTGCAGCGTTGGAAGTGATAGTATAGTCAATTTGGTTCTTACCAACGATTGTTGTAGGTTTAGGTAGCGGACGTGTATTCTAACATTTTGTTGAGTGGTTCCGTTCGAACTGCTGGCCGAACCAATGGTTTAATGGGGCTTAAGCGTTTTGCGAAGGTACTCCCCCAAGGTATAAACCGGCGCTGCGAGAGGAAACGTGACGCGAAATCCGTAAGTATTTTCGAAAATTGAGGATTTTTTGCGAAAAGAGTGCCGCGACGTTGGAAAAGAAGCGGTTTGGTTGGGATCGAAGGGCTGTAAACATTCGCCGAAGGTGTGAGCGGCAAGGCGCTAGCCGCCGGTTTTTCGCCCGACGCCGGCGGCTTGTGCGGCTTGTGCTGGGGTGTTAAGAATTTGGTATCGACACCACATTTCGACAAGTCGTTTTTGTTCCCCTAACATTGCCTTGCCCCCAGTTGGCTTGTCCAACTGGAGCGAAAGTTTAACAACTAGAATCAACATTCCCCGCTCCTCTCGTCCCCAGTCGGCCTGTCCGACTGGAACGCAAGTTTCGTTCGCTAATGAAACTGATTCACCCATGACCTCCTTGTGTCGTGGGTTGCTTAAGTTTCGCGGTCAGCAGGAAAACCTTCTCACCAACGTGACAAGCACGTTGGGGCCGTTACCGCTCACGGTCTTCGTCTCGTTAGCCGTCCAAACTTGCTGTCCAACGACACAAGGTCTTTGGGGCAGTATGGCTGATCCAGTTTACGCGCCAATAAACGTCAGCAACGTTTTGAGTCAATTGGTCGCTTAGTTAGGATACTTTGTTTAGAAGACTTGCAATGGCATTCTTCCGTTTTTCTGTCGTCAAATATTTCTGTCGTTACCTGCATCGCAAGTTTCCTTTGCGCTCGCAGCGCCAGAAGATAGGTTGGTCGACTGATGGCACCCAAGCTCAAATGATGAAGGAGGCTGCGGACGCATTCGCAAAATCTCCGCCGTAAGGAGTGAATCGCGGCTGTTGTGATTAATCCTAATTAATCCTGATTAATCCTTGAAAAGGTGTTTTCGTTGGCGAGCGACTCAGTCAATTCTGTTGCCTGGCGCTAGACGCGACCGAGTCGGTCAAGGGCTTCTTCTGCCCATGGACTTTGTGGAGACAATTGAAGGAAGCGAATCCAATGCCGAACCGCTTGCTCTCCGTCCGCGACTTCATCCAAGCACTTTGCTAAATGGTAGTGAACGTCGGGATAGCGGTCATCGCGAGACAATGCACCTTGAAACGCAGCAATCGCAAGCAAGGTTTGACCTGTTTCTGCTAATACGCAGCCAAGATTCGCGCGGGCTTCGATGAAATCTTCATCCAGTTCGATCGCATTGTAATATCGCTCGCGAGCCGCAGAGCTGTCTCCGGTGCGATAGAGCAATTCAGCCAACTGAAAACATATTTCTGCTGTCATTCCATAGCGAGCAAGAATGATGCGATACCATCCAATGGCTTGCTCGAGCATTTCTGCATCCTCTAGCTCTTCAGCCGCCTGCAACATTTCATCGCGAGTCCAATGCTGTATTTCTTCGGACTCACCCGTTCGAGCATGAGAAAGTGCAATCGACTGGAACGGTAACGTCGCTGCTGGCTGGAACCGCTCCTCATCCTGTTCAAGATCCTGTTCAACTGGGGTATCTGGATCTTTACAATCAAAATCTAGGTGCAATTGTCCATGCGCATCGAGCAGGTGATCTCCATGCCGCAAGAGCAATCGACGTCCATCGACCACCAAATCCAGTTCCATCAAAGAACGGTTTTCAACCCAAGGCGCCAAATCGGCCAATTGACGTTTGATGTCGCTTGGGTGGGCACCACGTTTAATCCAATTTGCGAGTTGCCTCGCATTTTGAACTTGCACAAAAGTAAAATAAGGAAGACGGTGGGCAACTTTCGTACTCGCAAGTAAACCCATGCGATACCAACGCCGAATATTTCGGACCGGCGTCTTTAGCAATCCGGACATCATGCCTGGGGTATAGAGTTGCATGCTCGACGATGCATCAACGACGCCCAACTGCTGCCACAATTCATGTTCATGAATGAGTGTCGTGCGACCCTCACGAAGCGCACATCGAATCGATTCGCTCAGCAAGGCAGATAGATCGTCGGCAGGCAATTCATCGGCCCCGATGATCACCAAATCAACATCGCCGCTTAGTCGCTCAAGCGGGACGCCACCATGTTCTCTAGCAATTTGCATCGCCTCTTTGCGTGGCAAAGCCCCGAGCTTACCAACAAAGACGATACGTTTTCCCTGTAGAATGGACGCCGAATCGCTCATCACAGCGAAGGAATTCCGGTTTTGGAATCGAGCCCCCATTGGGTCATGCGTTCGAGCAGTCCTCGTTTCGTCATATCGAATTGCAACGGTGTTACGGTAATGTAACCGGCGAATAGAGCGTTTAAATCGGTTTCGTGATGCGTGGGCGTCGGGGGTGGGTCATTGGTTGACCAATAGTAGTTTCTTCCTTTGGGGTCCTTTCGTTTGATGTAATGCTCGCCATAACGCTCAACGCCCATCGGAACGCAATGAACCTCAGGTGTCTTGCCATCCCGAAATGCCCGCGTTGCCGCTGTTGGAATGTTGATGTTGTAAAGCTCGCTGTTCTCACCTTGATGTTTCAAGATCTGTCGAATAATCACAACTGCGAGCTCGGCAGCTGCGTCAAAATCCGCGTGGGGATCGAATTCCAAAGAGACAGCAATGCTTGGAATTCTAAAGAAGGCACCTTCTATGGCTGCAGCCACGGTACCGGAATAGAGCACATTGATGCCAGCGTTCAAACCGCCATTGATCCCGCTGACAATCAAGTCAACTTTACCGTTCGCGAGCTCTGAAACACCCAACTTCACGCAGTCGGCGGGCGAACCCTCGACCGCCCATCCTCGGAACGTCTCTCCGTCAAAGATCTCTTTGCAAGTCAACGGTGACAAGTAAGTGATTGAATGACCAACGCCGCTCTGCTCCGTTGCCGGAGCCACGACCAGGACATCGCCCAACTTGGCCAACGCTTTGCGCATGGCAAGAAGGCCTGGCGCATGAATTCCGTCATCGTTTGCAAGTAGTATCTTCAAAAGGCGATTACCCAATTAGTGCTTGTGTCCATCATCGTGCTTTAGTAAACACGATTGCGGTTTGCCATCGATCATCACCACCAGCTTGGAGTGAACTCCCTTTGCATCGGTGCCGCTCGCATCTAACAGCGTCATCAGTTCTTCGTTTGCAATCGAAAAGACAGCACCTGCGATTTTAGCGTTTGCATCTTTTTCGAGTGAGAAAGATTTCGTTTCGTTCCCAGAGACTACGTCCACTTTGACCGACTCAATCTTTGCACCACCACTGACCAACTCTTCGAAGAAAATGGTAAGTTTGTGAGTAGCATCATCATGTGCCCACTCGAAATGAGCACCGGTGTCGAGGTGTTCTAGATGTCCGCCATTAGGTCCATGTGCACCATGATCATGGCCGGCATGTGGATCGGCTGCGTGATCGTGTCCATCATGGTCGTGACTAGCTTGGCTACCAGTCTTACCCGATGCATTGGGTTTCTTGGGTTCACATCCTGACAAACAAACAAAACTGGCCAGGGCAATACCAACTAAAAAAAGCGACGCACGCATACACAGACTCCATTAGTTTCACGAATTGGAAGCTTGTTTAACCGATCGGAGCGATCATCGCAGATCGCTGGCGACTGCAAAAATACGCCAGTTCTCGCATCCGCTTGGAACGAGATGATAAAACGTAATTGGAAATCAATATTTCCGAGCTTGCAAGGCGAAGTTGACGAACCAATCGCCGCAGGAAGTGTCCAAACGGCATGAAAAAGCTCTGCAGCCCCAAATCGTAGGCTAATCAAAACACGACAAAAGTCATAATTCTGCTGCAAATTCGCTTTTATCGTTTTTTTCGATTCGAAACGCCCATCTTCACTATGACAGACAGCCGCTTTTTTACGCCCGACAGCTCTCGCTGTTGTTATAATTTGCTAATAGGTGCCAAATAATCGATGGCAATCACTGAAACTAGAACATTTGCAGGAGTAAGCATCCCTTTGCATACGCATGATCGCTCGGAAGGTTTAGCAAGCGAACGTAGTATTTTGGCCCGTTTGATTTTGCCAAAAGATACCGCAGCCGACGACCCATTTGATGAACTCAACGGATTAGCGACGACCGCCGGCACAACGGTTGTTGGCAGCGTTATCCAACGCCGAGAGCACCCCGACCAGACCACTTACCTCGGAAAAGGCAAGGTAGCTGAACTTCTTGGCCTTATCGAAATGCAGAACGCAGACGTCGTTCTTTTCGACAACGAACTCAACCCCTCCCAAACGCGTAACCTCGAAAAAGCCCTTAATATCAAGGTCATCGATCGGTCTGAACTGATCCTCGATATCTTTGCTTCCAAGGCGCAAACGCACGAGGCTCGATTGGCAGTGGAACTAGCACAGCTTGAATATTCCCTGCCGCGACTCAAACGCATGTGGACGCACCTGTCGCGACAATCGATGGGCGTTGGAATGCGAGGGCCAGGAGAAAAACAACTGGAGGTCGACAAACGTCTTGCCGAAAAGCGAGTTCAGGACCTTAAAGCAGAATTGGAACGAGTCGAGAAACGAAAATCCCGTGAGGTAGCATCGCGTGGCGATACCTTTAGCGTCTCTTTGGCTGGGTACACGAATGCGGGCAAAAGCACACTGATGAATGTGCTTACGAATGCAAATGTCGAAGCTGTCGATCGTCTTTTCGCTACCCTCGACACGCGAACTCGAAAATGGATGTTGCCAGGCTGGGGCCCAGTCTTGCTGAGCGATACCGTTGGTTTTATTCGGGACCTACCTCACCGTCTGATCGCCAGTTTTCGGGCGACCCTCGAAGAGACTCGGCATGCAGACCTTTTGCTGCATGTTGCGGACGCGAGTAACCCCGCAGTATTGCAGCAGATTTCGGCAGTCTACAAGGTGTTTCATGAAATTGGAATTGACGCAAAGGAGACTCTTTTAGTGCTCAATAAGGTGGACTGCGACGGAGCAACGGAACGCGTTAAGTCAATTCAAGATCGATATCCGAATTCGATTCCAATCTCGGCGCATTCGGGGCTCGGCATCCAAAGGCTTGCGATGGCCGTGAGCGATGCGCTAACGAGGAATTTTGTTGAACTTGAAGTTAGGCTGCCTTTAGAAGATGGAAAGACAATTGCCTGGCTGGCAAGCGTAGCAGAGATTATGTCCAAGCAATACAATGATGACCACGCTCTCGTGCATTGCCGAATGCCCAGCAGCGCAGCTGGAAAGCTAGCAGGCCACGGAGCAGACATCCGCGTGATCTCTGGCAAGATTCCTGTCGCCGCAGAAAAGAACATGCCTGACTCCGCAACCTTCATGCCACCGCTACCAATCGAAGCAGCCTCCCACGTGTCGAACGACTCACTTTCGAGCGGAAACGCAATTGGCACGATTGGCGAAGTTGCATAGCAAATGGCTCGTCGGAATTTAAAGGATGCGAGGATCATCGTGACCGGCGCATCCAGCGGGATCGGTCGAGCATTGGCCATTCAACTCTGCCAGCACGGTGCACACGTGCTTGCAACCGCGCGACGGGCGGAGCGGCTGCTTGAGCTTCAACGTGCCTGTGAAAAAACGCCGGGCCAACTTACGATTCTCGAAGGGGACTTGACTAACGAACGGCATCGACAAGAAATCCTTGATCAAGCGACATCGCAATGGAACGCGCTGGACGTACTAGTCAATAACGCAGGAGCTGGTGCAATAGGTCGATTCGACGGTGCGTCAAGTGATCGACTAAGGCGCGTCATGGAAATCGATTTCTTTGCTCCGGTTGAATTGACCCGATTGTGTTTGCCACTGTTGGAACGAGGTCGCAGGCCGGCCATTCTCAACATTGGTTCAGTTCTGTCGCACCGCGCTGTTCCAAACAAAAGCGAATACTGTGCTGCTAAGTTTGCGATGCGAGGTTGGGCCGAATCACTGCGAGTGGAGCTGGCAACTCAACAGATCGAGGTGCTTATGTTGAGTCCCAGCACAACACGCAGCGAGTTTCTGGACGCGCTCGTCGACACGAAGGCCGATGAAAAAAGTAAATCGGTTGGGAGCATGTTGCCTGAGCGAGTTGCGCAACTCGCCATCTCTGCTTTGGTTCGATCCAAAAGGGAAATGATCTTAAGTTTTGGCGGAAAATGCCTCGTTTGGGCAGGACGCCTTTTTCCGCGACTAACCGATCGAATCTTAGGCCGATTTGCTTAGCGTTGTCGCCCAACATAAGCACTCATGTACAAATAGAATGGCATAACTGCAATTCCTTGGAATTGGTTATGCTTAGAAGGTTCCTTTTTTTCACACAACAAAGCCAACAAAGCAAGGATGCTTTACCAGACGCTCTCATGCCCCTGGCTTCATGCTCAATGGCACTTACTTTGAACCGCAACGCGCTAGCGTGCGGGCCGGAAGTCAAGTAATCACCTGCAAATCCGGCCCTCATGCTAGCGCATGGAGGCTCAATATTTACAAAGTGAGTGCCATTGGGCTTCATGCCAGGAGTGCTGACCATCCGTTTCTAGACAAAGAATTACTGCGTCATTTCCATTAGATTTGCCGGCAACTTTTCAGGCCAATTTCCTGATAGACGAACATTGCGAATGCGAACCTGAGTTTGCATCGGATTGTGAAATACCCCGAACTTGTGGTAAAAGTTCGTTTCCCACTCTCGCCGATAAACATCGCGCCCATTGATCTCCAGAGTCACAATCCCTTGCTCCAGTTTCAGTGAAAGTTGGTTCCAATCTTTCTCTTTGAGAACTACATCATCAAATTGTTCTGCATTCGGATCGTTGCGGCGATTGTCATGCTGAATGCCAAAGTACTCGCCGTTGGATTCCATAGTAACCCAATGTAAATCGATCTTCGGTTTATCGAGCAGCATCGCGACGCGGCCAAGTGTGGGAGCGACCGTAAACTTGTCTTTCTCTTGATAGAATTCCATATCGACTCGCTCACCGTCGTGTAACGGGCGCACGCAGAAGAGCCAGCCTTCGCGCCGTTCCTTGTAGAGCAAAGTCGCCGAAGGAACCGAGGCGGTGAAACTAGGTGGCACGCCCTTTTTTTCGGCCTCAGCGATCAATTGGAAATGATCGATGCTTCGAATCTCGCTGTCGACGAACTCATAGTCGTAATACACATCGCCGTTCGACAATTTCGTCGCTGCGATTCTCCCTTCACTACCTCCTATCAAATCGAGCCGGGGCAGTGACTGGCTCTTCAACGATGCGGACCAACAAAGCAAGTTCGGTTCGCTCAGCATAACAGAACGTGGTATTGTCGGCGTTCCAGATATGCGAGGAATGCTGTAGGTGGGCCTCCGATAACTGCCGGCGACGTAAGTGAAAAACAACGGTTGGTCCGCTGGTATTTGAAGCGACTTGACCGCTTGTTCGTTGACGAGCAGTTCGACCGTACCTCCGGTTCGCTTGAATCGATAACTGTTCCATTCATTCGACTTCATCCATTGGCATTCGATAGGGGTAGGCTGATAAAACCCTGTTACCAAGAGAACCTGGTTGTTCGACGGTAAGAAATCAAATGTTGCACCCAAGAAGCCGAGTGACGATTGTTGAAGTGCTCCATCTAGTCCGCTCACTTCGATCTCAAAATCCCCGATCAAAGGGTATTTAAGAAACAGATGCTCCTTTGGAGAACCCGATTCATTTCCCCACTTACCTGGCTCACGTTCCAGCCAAAAATTCGCTGGGAGCGAAGACTTTGAAAGATTTGTAATACGGTTATCGTCGGAAGGAATCCAGTGAACGAGTGAAGTATGGCGAGGTCTGACCGGTTCCTTGGCGCTGGCTTGCTCTGCGTCGAACAAGACGCGACGGGCCCAAGCCAAATTGTCGGTCGAAGAAGCCTGAACGCCCGTCTCAACCAGTTGTCGAATGAAATTTAAGCCTGCGTCTCGCGTTTTTTCGTTCTTTAGAGCGGCTGAAGCCATTTCAATTTCCAAAACCATCGGCCCAGTACCCGGCTGACCAACTCGCTTCAACGTTGGTTTGTCCGCAACGCTGTTGTCGATACGCCCCGACGCGTCGAGAAGTTCGCCTTGCGCCAATTTCAGCACCATTTGAGCCACCTCCGCATCGTCGGAATTCGCAGCCCGCAACGATTCGATTTTCGCGCGAACTTCCTCGAGTTTTCCACAAGCTATCGCATCGCGGATGTGCCATTGTATTAGGCTTGTCGATCGGAATCCGTCGGGTGCGAACTGCCCTTTTAACTTTGAATCTGCTGAGAACAACCGAGGTGCAGAGTCGATTGGCGTGAATGTCGAATGCTGGTGCAATCCCAATAGCGGCAACGACCAGACGAATTGTTTCATTCCTTCGTAACGTTGATCGAAGGGAATCGCAAGCAACTTTTTTGTTACCGAATTCCCAATGTCGACGAGACTATTGCCACCTGATGCTCCCCGAGCATACTCAACGCCAGCTTGTGTGTTTTCGATCCCACGCTTCATCAAATCAAACCCCAACGCGATGTTGTCCTTGCTCATCGCATATTGTGCGGCGCTTTGATACAGCGAGCCTTCCATCGACGCGACGAACGAGCCGTTTCCAGAACGGATTTGATCCCATTGGCTGCGGATTACGTCGATAAGGTTTTCCAATTGCTTTCGATCATCCAGATCGATGGCTTGTTTGAGTCGTTCTATCAAGAAGTAGTTTGCGAAGCGGTTTTGGTTCCAGCGATTGTTGGACTTTATGCCGTCAAGAACAGCCGAGTAGAAAGTCTTGGCCACCGGAGAATCCGATGGGATATTTCGAACCAACTCGATCGCTTTGGAGAGCACTAATTCACCGTCGCGGCCACCAAATATGGTTGTACTACGAGTCGAAATATCTTTCAGAATTCCGTCAATATCTACCTGCGTCTTCGATGTTTGCAACGCCAGGAGCAAACTCATTACCGTGGAAGCGACCGCGCTTCCAGGCATTTTGGCTCGCGCATCGATCAATGAGCGAACATCCGCGACCTTGCCGCATTTCGCTGCCCACTCGATCAAACATTGAGCGCCGCATTTACCGATCGCAGGCGGGGCGGGCATTTCTAATGAGACCGATCCAATGGAATTGGAATTCTTGCTTTGGTCGACGGTGTACAAGAACGCTTCGTTTGGACGACTGCCAGGAAAGACGATCTCTTTGAACAACAGATAACATTTTTCTGAGTCGGCATTTTGCATCGCCCACAAATCGCTAATCGCCACCAGTTCTTTTGCAAACTGGATGTCTGTGCTTGCGGTAGTTTCGGGGCTGGACCGGGACGGATTTACGGAAATGCCCGGCCGTGGCCGCGCTCCCAGCAAGCCTCCCATTTCAACTGTTGCGACAGGAGGCCCTTTGCCAACAGCCCGACGAACGGCTTCGTACGAAACATCCAGCAGCTTGGCTTCAGCTGACGAGCGAGCGATAGAGAGTGCCGCCATCGCACGATCCATGTGGCTGACCTGCGTACTTTTGTTCGCGACTCGGGCCGGGACTTGAGCATACAGCACTGACGCGCAATTCACCCAAGCAAGCAAGGCGATTTGCACCGACAGTCGAGAACATTGGATGAACATTGGATTGTCTTTTGGAGCAACGATTTGTTTAAGTGACATAACGCTAGTTAGTAGGTTGCTGATACATCAACGATCCTTGTGTTATCGATCCTTGAGTTATCGAGGGATAACACGGGCATCTCTTCTCTCCCCCTCGCGCCGTTTTTTCGGGGAGAGGGGGCCGGGGGGTGAGGGGCTGCGTCGTAAGTTGGGTTCGATTTGGATTACAAGTATGCCTTGCGTTGAATAGGTTTCCACGATTGTTTTGCCTGCGAAATTCTATCGTAACCCCCTCACCCCCAACCCCACTCCCCGAAGCGGGGCGAGGGGAGCAAAGTCACATAGATGTGGGTAACAGCTCGGCTAGCGCCTCAGGCTTATTAAGCCATTCATTGAGACACAGGGAGAACTTGATCCAGTGCCTCGGTGTAAAGTTTTGTGGCTCTGGCCGGATCCGTTGCCGCAATTTGTTTTGCAAGCTGGCACTTGAACGTACCTTCAAGCCCAGGAGTGCGGGCAATGCGAGCCGCCACAATACAGCGTTCCCACATGGACTCTGCGAGTTTGCCATACTTCGCGTCCGCAGCTAGCATGAATGCTAATGAACCAAGAACCAACTCATCTGGCAATTGACCGGCATCCGTCGGCTTGGCCGCAGGCGGTTTGGCTATCCAAGCTGAGAGTAAAACCAACGATCGATCCGTCAACGCAGTGTCTTCGACCGCGCGTGAAATCAAAGCAACGGAAACCAATCGCTTTAGGTCCACTGCATCCAATTCTGGCAACTTGTAATTCTCCAAGTCTTTGCGCAATTGCAATTTCAAACCCTCATCTTTCGAGATCTTGTCCGAGAAGTCAGCGAGAGCAAACGACACTGTGTAGTCCAGCGGCGTCGAGTTCTTTAGTCCTAACTCTAGAACTCCTTGATAATCCGAGCTACTGGCTGGATTGCTGTTCAGTCCAATGGCGGCACTCACGATGTTCTTCATGACATCGCCAGTCATTTTGGTCATGATGGTACCCTCCAAGCGATTGAGTTCTTGAGTGAAGTAGTCACCCGAATTCCATTGATTGGCCGCTTGAATTTTCTTAGTGTCACCAGAAATTGTGCGGTGTAAAACAAACGCTTCCGCCGGTCGATCCAGTTCGAGCAGTGTGCTAACCAGCGATTTGAGCGAATTGAGATACTGGTACTCGCCGTATCCTGGATTGCCTTGATTCATTCGTTCGTCGACTTTCGTTGCTTTGATCGCAGCCTGAACCATTTTGACCGCTTCCTCTTTTCTCCCAAGTTGCTTGTAACAATCGCATAACAGTGAGCCGTGCATCGAATTGTAATCAAGACCCGATACTCCAAGACTGTTTTGGTCGTATTCTTGAAGTACTTCTAGCAGCTTAGTGGCGAGTCCATAGTCGCCGTCCTTGGCTGCAAGTTGTCCCGCCAAAACCCAAAGCGCGTTACCGGTTAGTCGGTCCTTAACTTTCTTAGTCATTAGCGGCTGCACAGTCTTCTCCACTTCCGCAAATTCTTTGTTGACAATCTGCATACTAGCCATGATCGATCGTGGTAAAACGTCGTCGGCATTCTTTTCAAGTCGCGATCGCATGGTGCCGGAAATCTTGTCCCTTGACTGAGCATCCTTGGAGACGAGTGCAACGAGATTCATAAGCGGACTGTCCACGCGACCTTTCGACATGTAGCCTCGGATCAACGAAATGTTGCTCGTGTCCTGCCAATTGTCCAGGCTTGTCAACCGGTTCAAAATCAACTCACGGGTCGCTGGCTCAAGGACGAAATCTGGACGTGAGGCTACTTGAGCTATATTGGACAAATCGGTCCAAGTACCATCCTTCGCACCAATCATCAACAGCTTGTTGATCGCTGGTTTGTCGTTCGTTCGCGAAAGTTCCGAGGCGACTTGACTCAGCCGATAACTGGATTGACCGAGTTTCTGAATGCCGATCTCTTCAATCAGATCGACCAATTTGCCCCACGACTTGGTGTTCTGAAAACTGTTTCGCATATCGTTATAGCCGCGTTCTAATAGGTCGGGAGACTTGCGAAGTGCCTGAAGAAACTTTTCAATTGCTTCAGCATGTTTGTTGGAGGCAGACAATGTCTTCGCCGCAGCCATAAGACTTGTCGGGTCCGCAGGAGACGCTTTAGCGGTGCTCAGCCTAACTTTTTCGGCTTCAGTCCGTCGCCCTGCCGCTTCGTAATACGACGCAAGCTGTTCCGCAAGTTTGATCGACTTGGGCGAACGCGCGAGTTGCGCAGCAGACTGAACGATCAACGGTTCAAGTTCCTTTGTCTGCGCCAGCACACGCAATGCTTGCTCGTGAACCAGGTTTTCGGATGTATAGGAATTTGCGCTGCTGCGAGGCGATGTGCGTCTAACGAGTGAACGAGCAATTTCCACAGCGCGTTTGGGTTCATTGGAATTAGAGTAACGATTCATCAATTGCACCAGCGTATCTTGCTTGCCGCCGGCGCGACGCTGGATGCGGTCCATCATGCGGTCGCCTAGCTCCTTCATGCCAAGCTTGTACATGAGGTCGGCCAGCTTGAATTCCGTATCGGAAGGTAAACGCAATGCAAACAGCTTCTGAGCACTGGCTCGCGCCCGCTCGAGATCGCCCAATTGCAGAACCAATTGCAGAATGGTCAGCTCGCGATCGACCAACATTTTCTGATTAGCTGGCCGCATCGATTCGATCAGTTCCAGCGCCTGCTTGGATTGGCCGTTGTCGAACAACATCCGCACTCGTATCGAATCGAGAAACTCATTGCCACGTTCCTTTTGCGACAAAGAATCAATGGTTTTTAGCGCCCCCGCCGAATTTTCCATCCACGATTGCAACGAAAGGAGAGCCATTCCTCTCGCGATAGTCAAAAACCTGTCATCGGATGGCTCTGAATTCCATTTCATCAGCTCTTGTTCCAGCTTGGTTCGTTGCGCCGGTTCCTTCCATATATTGAACACCGCTCGCAACGTGTTGATCGAACTGGAGTTAAAGTATCCAGATGGAGGCGGAAAGTTGGTTGACAGCTCCACGTAATTGCCATTGATAATGTAATATCCCTGCTGCGACTGAGTCTCAATGTTGGCGCGCTCCGATGGTCGCAACTGGGCGGTAACGGTCGCTTGATGTTTCAAAATAAGATCGAACAACATGTGCGTCTGTTCGGGAGTTGCTCGATTTGCAAAGGTGGCCACCAGACTTGGCATCTCGTAGGCATACGACATCTGCTGCGATTTCGGTTGATCTCGCTGAAGCTGAAAAGCTTTCTCGATCAACTGTGTCGCACGGTCGAACTGAGGGTTTTTGCCGGTGGTGAACATGCCCGCATTGGAGATCAAGGTTGGTGCCGAGTTGACCTTTTCCAACTCTTTCTTCAGCAAATCGTCGGCTTGTTGGTCTTTTCCTGCAATGCGCAGCTCTCTTGCAAACCAGGTGCGGTAGTAGCTTTGCGTACTATCCTCTGTGAATGCTGCCAACAATTGTTGGACTTCGTCTAATTCCGCCTGCTGCATCGGGACCGGATCGGTGGCTTCTGTGCGATTGGAGACAAGGCGTTGGCGACTGTTCATCAAAGAACTCAATCGCAACATCGAAGCGTCTTTGTCACCCAACGAGACCAGCGAACTTAGAAGGGATTCGTATTCGGGATTGGGCTTCTGGTTTCCGCCATATTCCAGGGTCGCATCATTCCAAACCATTGTGAACAGTGCCAGCCAAAGATCTTTGCGGTCTTTCGACTTCTGTGCCTGAGCGACGCGACGAGCCAATTCTTTTTGAAGATTAAATCCATCGGGCTGCGCGACCAACAGAATCGATTGGGCAACAGCCTGTACATCGCCGAAACATGTGGGGGTGAAGGCTCGCGAGGACCTATTGTAATCCGCCGAACGAGGTTGTAGATCCATACGGATCTGACGAGCTTGACTGATCATACGCGCCGATCTTCCGAGGCTTTGAGACTGAACGCTTGCTGCGACCATAGAACGATTGGCATTGGCGGAGAGTTTCTTCGTCATCTCCTTGTACTTCTCTGTCATCGTTTCTGGAAGAATGGACATGCTCAAGCAGCGTTCGGCCAGCTTGAGAGCTTGTTCGAGTTTACCGCTGCGGAAAAAACTTTTCATCGCGGGCGAAAAGAGTTCCCAGTTGTCTGGCTGTTCGCTAAGCGCTCGTTCGGCCAGCAAAGATGCGGTGTCAAATTGTTCTTTCTGCAGCAGCGCATCAACAAGGTCGACAATTGACTTGCTCTTGTCGCCTCGCAGTGATAATTTAATCCACATGCCTTCCGCTTCGTCGATTTGCCCCAGTTCCATCAACATGGATGCGAGTGCAAATTCGCCTTGGGGGCTTGGCGAAATTGCGTTCAAGCGGCGCTGGTAATCGGCGGCGGCTTCGAAATCGTACTCCGTCTTGGAAAGAGATACGAGTTGTTCGAGGAGCTTGGGATCGCGAGTATCTTCTCGCACCAACCGCTCGAGAATCTGTCGAGCCATACCCAGATCTCCAGCGGCTTGATGGGCGGCCACCTGCCACAACGTCGCGTCGCGCTGTTTGTTCTCTTCGCGGCCGATCGTCTCCAGGCGGGTCAGAAGCGTTTCGAATCGATTGGATCGAAAATACAGTTCAACCATTGGCGCGATAACGGCGTATTTGCCATCAATGACTTTCGCCGCTTCAAAGGCTCGCCAGTACAACTCGATCGCTTCGTCGGTCTGCATCTCCGACGCGAGGTGCTTTGCTAAGTTCGTTATCGCGTCGATGTTATTCGGATTGCCTCGCATGTTACGTCGCAACACTTCCAGTCCTCGATCTATCTTGCCAGCTTGGAAACAGAGATCGGCAAAGAAACGGAAATTGTCCGAGTTGCCCGGTGCAGCTGACAACAATTCCTCGCCGGACTTGAGAGCACTCTCCACGTCACCAAGGCGCATTTCCAGACTCGCAATTTGAGTCAAATAATTTGTCTTGAATCGTCGATCCATCGTGGCCAGTTTGCGATACGCGTCGCGAGCTTCACCGAATCTGCCGCTTCGATCGTAGACTCGTGCGGCGATCGTCCAAGCATCAATACTCTGTGGAGCTAGTTCGCATGCTTTCTCGATCGCCAAGCTGGCTGGTTGTGTTTTCCCATCCGCTTCACGCAACAGAGCCAGCAATTGCCAGGCAGAAAAGTCCTTGGCAGACGGTCCTTCGCACGCTCTTTCCTGTTCGGCGATTCGGTCGACCAACTTGCCACTGGCTTGGTAGTTCTTGATGCGCTCGGCAACCAAGATGGCTCTTTCATCTGGACCTTCAGCGATTGACTCAGCCAGCTTGATCTGTTCCAAGGCCACATCGAATTCCTTGGCTTCGCGGAGCAACTCGGCGTATCTAGAGCGCTGTCCGAAAGTAGGCTTCAATTTGCAAGCTCGATCCATCTCCGCGAGAGCTTCTTTCGCATAGCCAAACGTATGGTAGACTTCCGCTAAACGCACGCGATTGTCGCGATTCTCGCGCGGACCAGCGGCGATCTCATTCCACGTCGCGATCGCTTCGTCCTTGCGTCCCAGTCGATGAAAATATTCGCCCAAGTATTCGCGATATTGTGAATCGGACTCCGCCAACTTGATCGCCACCACATACTGTTCGATGGCATCCTCCGTCTGTTCAGCTGATCGCAATAGGTCGGCGACGCGAGCGACTGTTACTGGATCTTTTCCGCGTTTGGCGAGCATCTGTTTCCAGATCTCGGCGGCTTTCTTTTGCGCGGCAGGCTTTGACGCTGATGTGTCCGACAAAACCAGTTCACCCCAGCGCATGAGCCTGTCCAGATTGTCGGGATCGATTTTGGATAGAGCTTCCATCTCTGCAACGGCAACTTTAAAGTTGCGTTCAATGACCAGTGCTTCGACCAACGCCAAACGCGGCTCGGCTTGGGAAGGCGCTTTCGCGATCGCTTTGCTAAACCATTCCTTAGCCTCGACCGGACGCTGTTGAACGGACATCATTCGACCGACTCGCATCATGCCATCGACGTCTTCTGGATGGGCGACGATCCATTTCGAATAATAGGTTAGCAACCCATCATAATCGCCGCTGGAGATAAACACCTCGTCAATCCTGCGTCTGACGTCGCGATGCAGCCAACTGTCTGGATTGACCGCCTGCAGCACGCGTTCGAATTCTCGCAAAGCATTTTCTCGCTGGCCCAATTCGGCTCGCAAAACCGCCGCGCGGATCGACATTTCCAACTGCCGCGATCGATCTTTGTGAGCTTTAGCGAGCGCATCGTAGCGTTCCAGGGCCGCCTCGCGAGCGCCTTCCTCGGCGAGAATGCTGGCAATTTCTTCCTGGATCTTTTGATCGCCGGGAAAACTTGTTTCAAGTTGTTTCCAAACGTTGAGCGCGTCTTGATTCCGCCCTGTGCGTTGGAAGATTCGTCCCAGATCCTTGAATATTTGCAGCATGTCGGCTCGCGGCGGTTTGCGGTCGATGGCTCGTTGCATCGATTGAGCTGCGCGATCGACTTCGCCCAGCAACACTTGCGTTTTACCGAGATAGTAACTGACTAATGGTTCGTTTGGCATTAGCTTTTCCGCTTTCTCGAGCGAGCCTGCAGCTAGTGCATCTTGTCCTCGCAACATCTGCGCCATGCCCAGCACCATCCACAGATTGCCATCGTTTTTCTGAGCCGCTTCTTGTTCTAGAGAAGTCGCAAACGCATCCAAAGTCCCATGTCCAACGTGGTATCCGTACACTTTGTCCAGCGCGGTCCCCTGTCGAGGGCGCTTCTTTAGAACATCGAGAAACCGATCGGCCGTAATTCGTTCATTGCGATCTTCTGGCGTTTCCTCAACTGCAGCATTCGGAGCCAAAGAGTTTGACGCGGCCGGTTTCGCCGCTTCAGGCTTTTGCAGAGCGCATCCAACCTGTGGCTGAAAAATGCTCCAGCAAACCGCAACAACCCCAAGTGACGCCCTCTGACTGAACTGAATGAATGAAATCGCTTTCATGTCGAGCACCTCAAGTTTAAAATTGTGGTTTCAGTTGAAACGGCAGAAGAGTATTTGGCTGACGTTCCGTCGCGACCACAATTGTACGAAAATTCAAAAGGGAGTGCGGCAAAAATGTCCACCAAATGTTCCTGGTAGCGACGTGTTGGAGCGGAATCAGGCTTTTACCCCGACAGGGGGTTACAGCCATTAGCGGGTGGTTTGCCTGCAAGGCACACCACCGGTCCGATTAAATGGTACCAGGCCATCGGGTGGCACCCTCAGAGGCTGTGATTTTATAGTACCCGTCACACTCCGTGTGACGGCCGCAGTTCAAAAACCTTTGGTTTTTGAGGCAACATCACACGGAGTGTGATGGGTACTTTCTTCGGATTCAATAAAATCACAGCCTCTCAGAGCGATAGCGATGGGCGTGGAAATCGAGGATAGTTTTCAGCGACTCACACGCCCGAACGTACGCTAGAATTATGCCATGCAAACTTCAAACCAAACATCGCGTGTTGAGTCTTTTCCCGACATTCTTCGAATCGGCGTGTTGGGCGCGGGGCAAATGGGGGCTGCGGCCGCCGTGTTGTTTCGGCGAGCTGGTTTTCAAGTTCGGCTTTGGGGTAGGGATGAAGTTCGACTGCGAGCTTGCGAATCAAAGTTGAACGCCATCGAAGATTTCCTAGACTTGCATTTTGGAGAACCGTCGATCACAACCGGCAAGTTGGAGCTGGAACCAAGTTTTTCTGACGTCGATGCGTCATCCGACGCCGTTTTGGAATGTGTTGCCGAGGACATGGAGCAAAAAGTGAATTTGCTCCGTGACCTTGAGTCCTGTCGAGAACGTGAAGTGTTAGTTATGTCATGTACGAGCGCGCTGAGCATTACTGAAATGGCGAGAAAAAGCGGACTGGAGAATAATTTGGTGGGCGCTCACTTCTGGAATCCCCCGCACTTGATCCCGGTAGTGGAAGTAGTGGCGGGATCAAAAACGCCGCCGAATCAATTGCTTCGAGCTCGATCGCTCCTAAAACAATTGGGCAAGATACCAGTAACATGCGCCGATGTGCCAGGGTTCATTGGCAATCGACTCATGCACGCGATGTGGCGTGAAGCGCTTCACCTGGTCCAAGCGGGAGTCTGCACTGCAGAAGACTTGGATCGAGTTGTCAAATGGACCTTCGCACTGCGTTTGCCGGCACTTGGTCCGATGGAAAACATGGACTTGGTTGGGCTTGGATTGGCTGAAAGTGTGCAACGCTATCTACTTCCAGATCTTGCATCCAATTCGGTTCCCTCGTCCGAACTTACATCGCGATTGAGTCGCGGTGAGACGGGGATGCGATCCGGGAAGGGATTCTATGATTGGTCGACTCGAGACGCAGCGTCAACAATTGAGCTACGCGACGAACAAATCGTTCAGCAGCTTCGATTTCTTGAACGCCAAGGGGTATTTGCTGACACTGAGAGAGGCTAGTGGTATGGGACAGCTAAAGATTAGG
>JAYTVL010000337.1:0-18144 GCA_043744075.1 Pirellula sp.
GGGCATCGATCACAACATGGGCCGCAAACCGTGGGTTAGCGCCCTTCGGCTAATCAGCCGCAACGCGCTAGCGTCCGGTTCAGCCCGACTTATGATCGACGCTGTTGAATCGAAACAAATAGGGGCGAAAAAACCGAATGGCTTCAGCGGAAGTGAATTCGCAACCGCGACAACAACCCATTTTCTGGATTCATATGATTTCGTGGATTCGATCCATTCCACGGTCGGCGATTCTAAGTATGGTTGGGCCGTCATTGCTTTGTGTCATGGGATATTTTGGGTGGCTTTACTATGGGGCGCACAATCTGGATATGGCCTATTATGGTCTTAAGAAGGAGAACATTCACATCCCGGCCCAACCACAGTGGCTTAAGAAAACCAACGTTTTGGACGAGGTCTTCAATGGCAGTTCGCTTTCTCGGCTATCTTTGTTGGATGGGAAAACGCCGGAGTTCTTAGCAAGAGTGTTTGATGCGCACCCGTGCGTACGCAAGACGCACCGGGTTGAAAAAATGGCTGGTGGAGTTGTCGTCAATCTCGAGTATCGCATTCCCGTTGCCATGGTCCATTGCCAATCGAACGACAAGATAACTGGCCAGGGAAAGGAAGGGTTTTTGCCCGTTGATGCGGAGTCCGTCCTATTGAACGCGGACAACTTCACCCCGTCGGATATCCCACAATACATCACTATTTTCGCGAGCGATCCTGCGGTATACACAAGCGGCAATGAAGGTAGGCCCTTTGGCGATGCCCGAGTTGAGGAAGCCGCTCTGCTGTGCAGTTTGCTTCGGCCAATTCGGGAAGCGGTCAAAATCTCGCAGGTGTTGGTATATCCGTCTTCTAAGGTAGCTGGAAAGACAAAGTGGGTGTTGGAGATTCGAACAGCAGGATCTGGACCGAGCTTCCTTTGGGGAAGCTCCCCTGGAAAAGAGGGATTAGGAGAAGCTTTGCCGGATGCAAAGCTAAAGCGGCTAATCGACGTTGCATCGGATAATAAACAATGGACGCAGGGACTGATTGACTTGTCTAGTTCCCTGATTGGGGCCGCTCGGTAAACTAGCACAACGCGCAAGCTAGTGAATAATGTGCTCGTAAGCTTGTGATTGCCACTAATGATTCGTCAGCATCAAGAATTAGGGTTACAAGTGAGCGGCAAGCCGCTAGCCGCCGGTCGTTCTAGGAACCGGCGGCTAGCGCCTTGCCGCTCACAACCCTAGAAATAAACATTGCCGCACCACTAGCTTGCGTGTCGCGTCGCGGTAGTTTTCAGACTGCCGTATGCCTTAAAAACCTCCCCTTGGAAAGCCGCCTGGAATGAACGAAGAAACGATTCAGCGTATTCAAACGACATACGGAATCGAAAACTGGTCCGCTGGCTACTTCGACGTAAACAACGAAGGCAACATTATCGCACGTCCGAGCGCGCGCGACCCACGGAGCGTCGACCTCAAGAATTTGGTCGACTACTTGGTAAGAGAAAAGAATCTCCAATTGCCTATCCTATTGAGGTTTCCTCAAATCCTGACAAATCAGCTTCGGATACTGTCAGGCGCTTACCGGGATGCAATCGAACAATTCGGCTATCAAGGCAAACACTATCCAGTCTTCCCTATGAAAGTGAATCCGCGACGCGAAGTGGTCGAAGAGTTCTTAAAGGAAAGCAACCGTTGCCGAGTGGGGCTTGAGTGCGGCTCGAAAGCGGAACTTTATGCTGCCGTTGCTCAAGAGCAAACGCCTGAGTCGCTGTTGATATGCAATGGCTTTAAGGACGAAGCGTTTTGTCGACTTGCATCGTTGGCGGTGCAGTCCGGCAAGCGAGTCGTTATTGTCGTTGAAAAGCTAAACGAACTAAAGATGCTACTGCGTGTTGCAAAGGAAACAGGGGTATGCCCTTGGATTGGATTGAGAGCCAAGTTGTATTCACGTGGGTCAGGCAAATGGGCGAGCTCGGGAGGCGATTCTGCCAAATTCGGACTAACGACTTCTGAGATCATCCAATGCGTTCGATTGCTGCGCGAGAGCAAAAAGGAACAGTATTTCAAATTGCTTCATTTCCATATCGGTTCACAAATCACTGATATCAAACGAGTCAAGAACGCAATGAAGGAGGCGGCTCGAGTCTACACCAAGATTCATCAGTTGGGCCTGCAAATCGACTTCTTGGATATCGGAGGAGGCTTGGGGGTCGACTACGACGGTTCGAAAACCCGCTTTGAGTCTTCCATGAATTACTCGGTACAAGAGTTTGCAAACGACGTCGTTTACACGGTCCAGAACGTGTGCGATGAAGTGAACGTTCCGCACCCCAATTTGGTAACCGAAAGCGGTCGTATGATGACCGCATACCACACAGTATTGGTGGTTTCGATTCGAGAAGAAATCGAGACCTTTGCGGATGATCAGCCAGTCGTTTCGATTGACGCGGACGACCCACAGATTATCACAGAACTCAAGCAATTGTGCGACGAGATCAATGGAAAAAACTACTTCGAATATTACCACGATGCAGTCGAGCTAAAGGACGAATTGCACACCCAATTCAACTTAGGCTTAATATCGCTCGAGGATCGAGCAAAGGGGGAAGTGCTCTATTGGGAGGTATGTTCGAGGGCACTCCGAGAATCAGAGCAGTCCAGGGCGCCAAACGAAGAATTTGAAGAAGTAAAGCGTGTGCTCGCTGCGAAATACTTGTGTAACTTTTCACTGTTTCGATCGGCCCCAGATTCTTGGGCGATCGGCCAATTGTTTCCTGTCATTCCGCTGCATCGGTTGAAAGAATCCAAAGTGGATTTTGCCACCCTGGTGGATGTAACGTGCGATTCGGACGGCAAGATTGACAAATTTGTTGATTTAAAGGACGTCAAAGAGACGCTTGAATTGCCTGAGTGGCGGGAAAACGAAGATTTTTACCTTGGTCTCTTTTTGCTCGGAGCCTACCAGGAAGTGATGGGTTCGCACCACAACTTGTTCGGGTTGCCAAACGAAGCTCAAATCTTCATGGAATCGGACGGAAGATTTCATGTTTCAAAGATCGTTGCAGGGAGTCGAATCCATGATATGGTTGCTTTTGCAAGATACGATGTTGCACATATGCAGCAAGCGTATGGCAAACGCATCAAGTCTTCGATTGAGTCAGGAAGCTGCTCGCCCGAACTGGGGGCCGCGTTGATTCAGCAGTACGCAGATGCCGCCGAATGGACTACTTATCTGGAATAGCGGTGTATGACCACCGATTTAAGGCGAGCGGCAGATTGGAATATACTAGTAGTTGGACTAGCAAGAGTTCAGTGTCCGTATCCAATTGCGATCCGAAGTCTTGCGTTCGGAAAAATCGAAAAAATACAGAGTGATTGCGACGACAAAATGTATGCTGTTTTGTCGGAGGAACAAAAAAAGTTTTTAGATGAAATGAAGGGATTCCCCTTCAACTTTCATGAATAATCAATTGGAACAAGATTTCTATGAAGATTGAAATGTCCTGCGGAGTTCATCAACTGACAGTCGCGGATCTGCATTATTTGATGTTAATTGTGTCACTCGCAATGGCGAGTTTGCTGTTTTTCAGCGGGAACCTACGTTAAACGCGGAGAAGTAAGCCTCCACATGGGAAAGCGTTCACCAGCACCAGTTGGTTTTTTGGCGGCTTGGTATTGCAGAGTCGGGTAGGTCGGTAGGACGCATGCCTAATAGCCAAAAAGTTGACGTGGTGGCTAGCATCAGGTAAGTTGGTAATTCTCCAGAAACCCCGCCATCTAGCCTTTTCACGGCCCCGCCAAAGATCTTTCCTTATGGTGAAATTCGTTTTGTTACGGCAAATCGCTCGGTTCCGGCATGTACTGCTGGTTGCGATCGGGCTGGCGTGTTTCGGGGCGGCAAATTTTGTTTGGGGAACGGAGTCTACAAACGATAGTGCTGCAAAGCCACCACTTCATCAGCGAATTGATGAATTGGTTGAAAGTGATGCGATCGGTCCGTTGGCTTCTTTGTGCAGCGATGCAGACTTTCTCCGACGAATCACATTGGACCTGACGGGTGCGATCCCAACAGTCGAACAAGTCAACAATTTTCTAGCCGATCGATCGAACAACAAACGCGAGATGGTTGTCGAACGACTGATCATGAGCCAGGATTTTGTTAGGCATATGGCAATCGGGCTGGACGTCATGCTTTTGGAACGACGCAGCGACAAAACGGTTGCTATCAAAGATTGGGAGCGTTACTTAATCGATTCGGTCGCTTCGAACAAACCGCTAGATCAACTCTTTCAAGAGCTTGTTTACATGGACGAAGATGATCCGAAGAGCGGAGTTCCAGTCAAGTTCATTCTCAATCGGGACGCCGAGCCAAACGCTGTTACTAGGGATGTGGGCCGATTGGCGTTTGGAATGGATATGCAGTGTGCTCAATGCCATGACCATCCATTGGTAAAGGATTACTTGCAAGACGACTACTACGGACTGTTTGCGTATTGGCTTCGCATCCGCTTGTTCACCGATCCCAAATCAAAAGCAGTGAAACTTTCCGAGCAAGCCGACGGAGAGGCAAGCTTCAGTTCGGTATTTACTGGGAGTGGCCACGAAAGCGCTTTGCCAAGACCTCCTCGCGGATCCGCTCTCTTGGATGAGCCAACGTTGATAGGCAACGACGCTTACACCATCGAGCCGGGGAAAGACAATGCCGGAAAGCCGAAATTCAGTCGCCGTCAATCGCTTTCGAAAGCGTTGTCAAACAATCCTCAATTCCGTCGCAACATTGCGAATCGTCTTTGGCTGATAATGTTTGGGCGTGGAATCGTCCATCCGATTGATCTGCATCATTCCGATAATCCTCCGGTAAACCCACGACTACTTCGTCTGCTGGCGGACGAACTCGCGAATCAGCAATTTCAGTTGCGTCCAATGCTTCGGCAATTTGCATTGACGAGAGCGTACCAAAGGGCCTGCGACGTACCTATCCCGACAACGGTGAACTTTCGTGACATAGCGGCTAGAAAGGCACAGTTATTGATTGAACAAGAACGCGTGGCGCCCATGGTTGAGTCACTCGCAACCGTAGCGAAAGACTCGAAGGCGGCCTACGATGCGATTCTGCTGCGACATGAATTGGCAACCGTGAAAATCCCGCCCCTCGTAAAGAAAGCCGGCGAAGCAAATAAGAAACTGGATCTAACATCTGTTCAAGTTGCGTCGACTGCCCAAGCTGCTGAAAAATTGAAAAAACAATCGCATGCTCTGGGTGAAGCGGCTTCTGCAAGTGCTAACGCGGCTGGTACTCTACCCGACGACCAGTCATTGAAGGATATCGCAAAGAAACTGGAAACAAGGGCTGCGGATTTGGCATCGAACCACAAGTTGGCTGCAAAAAAACATGCTGATGCATATGAAAGCCATGTTGCCGCAGAGATTGAATTCAAGAAGGCACAAGCGGACGTCAACGAGGCTGTTGGAGTGCAAGTTCGACGTGAAGAACTGGAACCAATTGAACGTTCTTTTCTCTCGGCCTCAATGATTTATGAAGATGCACTTTACGATCTGAAAGCTATCGGGCAAAAAATATCTGTCTGTGAACTTGCGGCAGACTATGCGAAAGTCCGCGATACCGATGCGGCCAAAGCCGAAGCCACTTGGCAGTCATTGGTACAGCTCTGGGCGAACCGAAATCAAATTGCGGCGCTGAAGCCGCTTACTCCAGTGCAACTGGCCGTAAGCTCAATGCGTGCTACGGGTTCCTTGGACCAACAGATCGAGGCAGCGAAAACTAAACTTCTGGCAACACCGCCAGATGAATTAAAGAATGCAAAAGAATCGGAAAAGAGTTCTTTAGAAGAGAGATTGATGCAAGGCATGTTGATCGATCAGTTGCGTGGAACGGTCAATCAGTTTGTAGGTCTCTACGGCGGACTTCCCGGCGAAGACTTTCAAGCGACCGTGAACCAAGCTCTCTTTTTCGGTAACGGTTCCGTTGTCGATGGAATGCTGAAGCCAGCCAATAACAATTTAACACAACGGTTGAGCAAGCTCGATGATAGCAATCTGATTGCCAATGAGCTCTATCTTGCGATCTTGTCTCGCCCCGCAAGCGATGACGAACGCCAAGATGTTTCGAAAATGCTTTCTCAATCGGGCGAGCATCGAACACAATCGATCTGCGAATTGGGCTGGGCGCTATTGTCGAGTAATGAATTCCGTTTCAACTATTAGTAAGGAGATACCGAATGAAATGCATGTATTCGTGTCAATCGGCTGAGCACCTCAGTAGCCGTCGGTCTTTTCTCAGCGGAATGGCAGCGGGCTCGATGGGTGTTGCAGCGAGTTTGAGTCCTGGGCTCGGTGGCCTGCTTGCGGCGAATCCTGTTATCGCGGCACAATTAAAGAGCGGCAGCAAGCGGATTCTCAACGTGTTCTTACATGGCGGAGTAAGTCAGTTAGAATCCTGGGATCCAAAACCGAATACAGACACCGGTGGCCCGTTTCGAGCGATCCCTACGTCGGTCCCTGGGATTCATATCAGCGAATTGTTGCCTTACACGGCCAAACAAATGCATCGGTTGTCTCTAATCCGTAGCTTGAATACCAAGAACGGAGATCATGGCCGTGGTCAAATAGAGATGACGACCGGGAGGAAACGGATACCCGGAACCGATTATCCGCATCTAGGAGCGGTTGTCGCCAAGTCGCTTACGCCCGAAAATTTTCCGCTTCCCGGGCACATTCTCATTCGCGGTGCGGGATCAGGTAGCGGTTCCGCAGCCTACCTTGGTCCAAAGTACAGTAGCGTGGTTATGAACGAAGGCAAACCGCCTGAGTACACAGCTCGCCCCGCGTCACTTACGGTAGAAGACGATCAACGCAGGAACGCTTTCCGGTCTAAAGTGAACGATCGATTCGCCGGTCGACGACGAACCGCCGACACGGATTCGTATACCTACTCTTACGACCAAGCTCTCGATCTACTGGCTGCGAGAGACGTCTTTGACGTAACTCGTGAACCCAAGTCGGACCAAGAACGATATGGTGTCAGTGAGTTTGGGCAACACTGCTTGTTGGCACGACGACTGCTTGAGAAAGGGGTGCCGTTCGTACAAGTAAACCACTCGAACTATGACACGCATCACGAGAATTTTGACTTTCATATCGAGCAACTGGGCGAATTCGATTTGCCCTTTGCTTACTTGGTGTCCGATCTCGCAGACCGTGGCATGTTGGAAGACACTCTGATATGTGTCATGTCCGAGTTTGGACGAACGCCCAAGATCAACTCAAGGTACGGACGCGATCATTGGGGGACCGCCTGGAGTGTGCTTCTGGGTGGTGCAGGCATTCAGCCCGGTGCTCTCATTGGAAAGACCAACGACAATGGTACGGAGGTCGTCGATCGCGAAGTCGATCATGGACACTTGTTCCATACAATCCTACAGGCGGTAGGAGTCGATTCAACGGGAGAATTTGACGTAGGGGGGCGGAAATATCCGATTGCGGATCCCGCCAAAAGCTCCATCAAGGAGTTGATTGTATGACGACTACCGCTGCGACCGAAACCGAGCCAGAAAAGGTACAGCTAGACTGCGAATACAAACACGCCAGACCACTCACAAGCTGCATTTGGGATTCACGAAGCCGGTATGTGTTTTTCGGCGCCGAAGACAATTTTGTCCACCGTTATGATCCCCGAGAAAAATCTTTGACTTCGTTTACCGTTCATGACAGTTGGGTGCGTGCCATGTCGGTCACACCCAATGGCGATTTGCTCCTGACTGGCGGCTACGATGGTCGACTTGCATGGTGGCTTGCAGCCGCGGAGAAACCGGAGGCGATTCGAGTAGTCGATGCGCATCAAGGTTGGATTCGTGCCCTTTCAATAAGCCCGGACGGTGCGACCATCGCAACCTGCGGCAACGATCGTTTGGTTAGACTCTGGAACGCCAACGATGGAAAACAAATTCGAGAATTGAAAGGACACGAATCGCACGTTTACAACGTTGGATTTACCCCCGATGGCAAAACACTCGTTTCGTGCGATCTAAAAGGCTTTCTCAAATCCTGGGATGTGAGTAATGATCTAGCTGCTCGCGACATCGCGAAGATCGAAGCACTTCATAAGTATGACACGACCTTTCGAGCTGACATAGGAGGCGCTCGGTGCATCGGATTTAGGCCAGATGGTACGCAGTTGGCAATCGGTGGAATGACAAATGTAACGAATGCCTTCGCAGGAGTGGGAGAGATTGCTGTTGGTCTGCTTGATTGGAATCAGGGCAAGCTCATCCAGTTGCTGGAGGCCAAAGAAAAAATCCGAGGGGTGGCTTGGGGAGTTGCCTTCCATCCAGACGGATTTTGGATGGCATTAGCGGGTGGCGGAGGAGGTGGTTGGCTTTATTATTGGAAAGGGGACACCGCTAACGAATTCTATAAATTCAAACTGAAAAATGAAGGCCGCGGAATGAGCCTAGCGGCAGATAACATTCGCCTAGCGGTTGCGCATGCAGACTCGCACCTTCGAATCTATCGCATCAAGTTGTAGACCGATGCGTCTTATTCTCTCTCGGCCTGACGCGACTTCCGCTTTGCAACGACCATGCGAACCGTCTTCGGTTTCCGCTTCCCGGCGGCCTTTGCCGGGTGGATCGATTTGACGCAGGCGGCGGCGGCCTGGAGCTGCTCCGCGACCCAGGCATTAAGGCTTTTGCCGGAAATGCTTGCCGCCAGATTGACCTGGCGATGAAGTTCCGGCGCAACGCGCGTTACGAATCGACCCGAGAAAGGCTTGTTCGGCTCTTCGCCGCGCTGTTCACAGAATGCGAGATAATCGTCAATCGATCCCTGGAAGGCGGTTTTCAGTTCGTCAACGCTTTGTCCCTGGAAGGTAATCACGTCCCGCGTGTCGAGAACTTCGCCGTGGAAAATCCCTGCTTCGTTGTCAAATTCGACTTTGCCAACATACCCTTTGTATTCCATCATGGTGTCACTCCTGCCTCTATCAGGAACCGTCGCATGGAACGCACCGCTCCCTTGTCGGTTTCCTTTTGCGGGTGTGGCCGGTGAAAAACCGCCCGCACCCCGTTCAGGGCAATTCGGACCCGTGATCCGTCGCCCTCGGTGATTTCCGCGCCGTACGCCTTCAGCATACTTTCCATGTCCCGCCAAGGGATGTTGGGCCTTACTGAAACGACTTGCCGCAACCGCAGGACTTGGTTGCATTTGGATTCTCAAAAGTGAATCCTTGTCGCTCCAGGCTCTTGTGCCAGCCAATCACCGCTCCATCGAGTAACAAAGCGCTCTTTTTGTCGACAACCACACGGACACCATGTTGGTCATATTGGCTGTCTTTTTGCTCGTCGAACTTGTCGTCAAAGCTCAATGAGTACTCAAAACCTGCGCATCCACCTGCCAATACACCAACTCGAACAAACGTATCCTCGGCGAGATTGCTTTCGGAATGTGCTCGCTTAAGTTCCACTGCAGCTTCTTCTGATACCATTACGGCCATCTTGTTACCTCAAAAACCAAAGTGCAAATAAATTGAAGTACGAAACCATATCCGGGTGGATCGGCCTCGTAGCGTTACCAAACTACCTAAACGTGAGCTTTGCTCGTGTGCTTAATCACAATGTGGGTTGCATTAAGGTGCAATATCCCAAAAAGCAGTGACGAAGCTCGATACATATAGTATGCATTCTAGTGACATTACGGCAAGTCAAAATTGCCTTTGCACAGGTTGACAATCCTGGTATTCTATCCACCCCGATGCAATTCAAGATGTCGGGATTTGGTGCTCTAACTCTTAAAAAACACGACAGAATCATGACAAAGCCTCACCGAAAACTGAAAAAAGCCAATCATGGACAACGTGCGGCAAACAGCAAAGCCCGCAAATCTAAACGCAGAAAAGTCCGAACATAAGGGTTGTTTTTTCGCTTTGCTATTATTTAATGGCTTGCGAATTTCCTTACGGGCGCATTAGGCCGGAGTTTTTCTGTGGTCATCAAAGACTTCATTATCGATCCGGATACGATCGACTTCGATATCGTTGTTGCGGACATTGAGCAGATTCGCAAATACAATCCCCAGCGGTTCGAAATGGAACAACTAACCGCAATTGTCCACGAAGACCCCGTTCGTTTCGCTTGCGTAGGCTACAAAGACGTCACCGATCAAGAATTCTGGGTTCGAGGTCATATGCCTGGAATGCCATTAATGCCCGGAATCGTGATGCTCGAAGCAGTCGCACAAGTCTGTTGCTATTGCTCCCACAAATACGAGCTTCTTGGTAAATCGATGGTTGGATTCGGTGGACTCGAGGACGTTCGGTTTCGAGATCCTGTTCTGCCAGGTGACCGCCTAATCGTAATGTGCGAACTTCTAAAAGTGCGAAAACCACGATTGATCGTCTGCCGTTTTCAGGGGATCGTAAAACGGAATATTGTTGTGGAAGGTACCCTCAAGGGCATTCCAATCCCAGTTGATTACTTGACGTCGAAGTAAGCCTGCTCATTCTTGGGTTTCATTTCTTGAGCTTCTTCTCCAGCCCGAAATTGAAGCGAAAATCTATTGTTTGAGGTAGGATCGACGGCAATCGTATTTTCCTGACGTTCTACCGTGTCGAGAAAAATGCGATGCACCAACCAAAGTTTTTGAAGTCCAACGTGGACGTTTGGCTGGGTCATTTCAAGATGAATCCAGAGCCATCCTCGTTCCCGTTCCATTCCAACCCACTTCAATGTGGACAGCGCCGAATCGGAAGCTTCGTTCGGATCCGATTTTGATCCTGATCGGAGTATCGCTTTGAACTCTTCTTTGTTCATAGCCAGCGGAGATCGACGAACGAAAAAATTCGCCCCCAAATACTTTGTCGCAAGTTCTGAAAATCCATCGTCATCAATACTAATTCTCTTCGAAGTATCATTCTTGAATGCTTCAGTGCTCATGGCTGTCTCTAAATCCTGCGGATGTAATCGGAGAGAAACCTCCCAAACCATGGCATCTACATTCCACTTCATTTGGCCAACGCACAGATGGAACGGATGAGCGTTACTCGTCGAAGCAATTACAGCAACTATTCCCAATACTACGAATCGAAGTAATATTCGAAAATTCGGTGAGCGATTGCGAAACACGATCATTCCTCTTTGTTGGCCTTGTTGCTTTTCTTCTTGTTCTTTTTCTTCTTTGGCTCGTCGACCGGTTTCACTTCTGCCTTTTGTATTTTGTCGGGAGATGCGGTGGCAGCCGAATCGGTTAGTTTGTCCGTTTTTTCTTTTGAAAGGGCCGCTTTCTTGGCTTCAGCGGCCTTGGCAGCTTGCATGGGGTTGTCTTCCGCGTTGCGACGCATTTTAAAAAGTTGAAACTTGGTAGCTTCGACAATCGGAGGGAAGTGGTTATTGTTGCGATCGATGTCGGCTGTTTCTCGGTAAGGGTCCAGCTCTAGCGACTTCAAAGGTTTGTCCGAGACGATCAGCGTGTCGCAGTGAGTGCTATCCACTCGCCAAGTCTCGGCCGCAATTCGAATCTCGCGTTTAGAGCCATCTTCGAAGGTGACCATCAAGATGATAGGCATGATCAAACCGCCCACGTTCTTGAAGGACACGCGGTAATATCGATCAGTGTTTTCCAGCAACTTCTTTTCATTTTCGGAAAGACTCTTCTTGAACTTTTCGAACGCTTGTCGCTGCTCGTCGGTGACTTCCGACGGATCATAAGTGTTATAAAAGTCCTTGAGTTCTGGATACTGATCGGCTCGTTTCACCAACGGTTTATCCCGTTGTTTAGATAGCGACTGGCGTCGTTCAGCTTTTTTCGTCTTCGAAAGCGTTGCTTTTTCATCCGGTGAGTTCTTATCCACCTGAAATTGTTCGATCTTTTCGATTGCAATGTCGCAATGGTCCGTCGTATAGAACCAACCTCGCCAGAACCAATCCAAATCGACGCCAGAAGCATCTTCCATGGTTCTAAAAAAATCGGCTGGCATCGGCCGTTTGAACTTCCAGCGCCGCGCGTATTCTTTGAACGAGAAATCGAACAGTTCACGCCCCAGGATGGTCTCTCGCAGAATGTTGAGCGCTGTAGCTGGTTTACTGTACGCGTTGGGACCAAATTGCATAATCGATTCGCTGTTGGTCATGATGGGAACTTGGTTATTGCTCTGCATATATGGCACAATAAACTCGGGCTCGCCGCGTTGGGATGGATATTCATCCTGCCATTCTTGCTCTGCCAAGTATTGGAGAAATGTGTTGAGCCCTTCGTCCATCCACGACCACTGCCGTTCGTCGCTGTTGACGATCATAGGAAAATAGTTGTGGCCGACCTCGTGAATCACTACGGAAATCAATCCGTACTTGGTGCCGGAAGAATAGGTGCCGTCCTCTTTGGGCCGAGGACCATTGAAACAAATCATCGGGTATTCCATGCCACCGATGGGGCCGTTGACGCTGATTGCAATTGGATAGGGGTAATCGAATGTGTAACGGCTATAAACGTTTAGCGTGTGAATGATGGCATGGGTGCTGTATTTACTCCACAGCGGTTCGGCTTCATTGGGATAGTAGCTCATGGCCATGACGCTATTTCCGTTGACGTTATGCCCCTGTGCGTCCCAAATAAACTTGCGGCTCGAAGCGAATGCAAAGTCGCGAACATTTTCTGCATGAAAGACCCATGTCTTGGTTTTGTCCGATTTGATTTTCTCGTTTTCTTTGGCCTCCTCTGCCGTAACAATGAAGACTGGCGTTCCTGCCGTTTTGGCCGTGGACAGTCGTTCTAGCTGTGCTGACGAAAGGACTTCGTTTGGATTTTGGAGTACGCCTGTGGAACCTACTATATGATCTGATGGAGTCGTTATGCGAACGATGTAATCGCCGAATTCCAGTGTGAATTCGCCTTGGCCAAGGTATTGCTTGTGCTGCCAGCCTGTCACATCAGTAAAGGCTGCGAGCCGAGGGAACCACTGTGCCATTTCATAAATGTGGTTGCCGTCCTTCTCGAAAAACTCAGAGCCCGTTCTTCCGTTAAGCAATCTCGCATTGTTTATCTTGTAGTTCCATTTGATCTTAAACGTCATCTCATGACCGGGTGGAAGCAGTTCACTAAGATCGATTCGCATCATCGTGTCGACGACGGTAGTTGCAAGCTTAACATCCTTTTCGTTGGTGACAGATTCGATTTTGCAACCTCCATCGAATGTCTGGCGAAGCAAGATAGCCTCAAACTCAGAGGTCGACATACGTCCACCGAGCCCAATGCCTCGGGCTGACCTTGTTTGGCTTGCAACGCTATTCGGGGAGAAGATGTTAGCGTCAAGTTGGACCCAAACATACCGAAGGGTGTGTGGAGACCGATTGTGATATCGAATCGACTCGCTGCCATGAATCGATTGATCTTGATCGTTTAGAGTTACATCGATGTTGTAGTCGATTTTTTGCTGCCAGTAGTCTGGGCCTGGTTCGCCTGCAGCACTTCGGTAACCGTTCGGAGTGGGAAGAATTTCTTCTAACTGCCGAAACTTGTCTTCTTGTCCGTACTTCTTATTTGGAAAGGGCTGTCCAGAAACAGGGCTTTGCAACGCGTATAGAATCGCCACAAGCGTACTGATCGTACCTACGCATAATCTCATTACATTTCGCTCGCTAAACAATGTGGGCAACCTAATGAAAGGCGCGACGTTTTTTTGGTTTTCAAATTCAAGCTGAGAGGGGAATTATTTTAGCGTAGTTTGAAACCCGATAAACACCAATAAATTGCGGCTTTTTTGACACTTCTCGCTGATCGCGTTTGCAACTCTTGCGTGTCTCGGTTGTCGACGCCATCCAGCTTGGTCGACGCAAAGTCGAATGGAGTCCTTTGTAATCAAAAATGCTAACGGTGAAAGGACACTTCTTTTGCAAGCGAAATAAAACCGGTGAAGCAACACGTCAGTTGTTTCCAAGCAGCGAGCCATTATTCTCGTAACTCAATACTGTGTTGCGAGTTATGTCATCTATCTTGACAGAACGAACTGCAAAACACCAACAAGGCCAAACAGTGAAAAGCCAGCAAACGCAATCGCTAGCCAAGAAAAGAAGCGTCCTGGATATTGAATGCCGGAATTGTCTGCCAGTTGGAGGACGATTTCTTCAGCTTGTGGTAACGACAAACCCAATTCGTCTCGGTACAAACATACCGCTTCGGCCCAATGGCCTTGCTGAATCAAATGTGTGGCAAGTGAATCTAAGTTGGACATAATTAGTGTTTGTTCATCGCTCTGTTAAGTTGAGGTGTTTGAGAGGATTAGGACCTCTGGCGATGATGCGAGTATTGAGTAACAGAAAAAGCATTTTTTCCTGGCTACTTTGCTTCGGCACACTAGTTTTGCTGACTTAAGCTAAACCTTAGTCTTGAGCCCACTTTTTTAGACTCCTATACTCCGCGAATAACTTGCGCCGCGGGCACTAGTTGCGTTGGTGATCCTGGTGGTATCAAAACGTGGCTATGCGTCTAGCGCCTGCGGCTCAAGAAATGCAATCGATAATCAACTAACCCATGGAGAGCGATTCGGTAGTGGAACGGAGTCCCCCAACCGATTCAAACCGGACGACCCAACCGCCGACTTATCGAAATCGGTTGTTTCAACTGGCACCTCGACAAAATGCTCACCTAAAAGTGCGCTGGTGGGCGGCTGCGCTTTGGATGATTTCAGCCGTTGCATTCTTGGTTGCTCTTACTGCAGTTAAGCCAAGTACGGCGACCGAAATCGGTGTCCCGCTCTCGGACCCTAAGTTCGCAATCGATGCGTTTGCGCATCAAGCAACCAAACAGAAGCAGGGCAGCTTCGACGTCTACACACTGACTGGCGGCTGTCGTATCTATCAGGGTTCGTTTTCTGCGACCTGCGACAAAGCTCACATTTGGGTTGATCGCTCTCTCCCCGATTCCCTTGCTGAAGGGCATCCCAAGAAGGCCATCGTTCAAACGTTAGGCAACAGTGAAGTGCGTTGGTCAAACGAACAGCGAGTCCAAGATGAAGAGTGGATGGGACGCTTGTTTAGCAATTTTGACGTTGCATTCCACGTTGATGTATGGGACCAAGCTCAGGGACAAGCACCTAATCTAGATTGGTCCACTCGCAATGCTGTCTCGACAGCCGTGGCATGGACATCAGAGGATGATGCCACGCACACGCGATTAGCCGCACAGATTACAACCCTTCCTCAAAGCATGCAAATCGGGAACACTCAGTTCGGGGCTACGATACTGGATGCCGGTTCGATGCCATTGTTTAAATCGACTCAACAAACGCCCCGACCGATAGTCTCGGGCGAGATTGTTGAGTCGTATCAACCGCCTGGTCAAATAGACATGGGGCCCGCACCGGTGCTCGGTCCAGTCGCTCTTTCATCACCGACTTTGCCGCCTCGCCCTCCGCGAATAGGTGCAAAGACATTTGCGGTCACAGGTCGAGGTGGAATCGAGCCCGAACTGAAAACGCAAAATCGGCCGGACCGAGGAGATTCGGTCGTCACGATTTCACGGGGAATGCGGCTTATGTTTGGGGGCGCTTCGGTGCAGACCAGTTCGGGCCCAATGGATCTGGGAACCGTATTGATCGAAGCGGACCGCGCTGTCATTTGGACCGCCGATCTATCCCGCCTCATGTCGCAAAAAATTGACGACTTGCCAGTCGAAGTTTACATCGAAGGTAACGTCGTCTTTCAACAAGGCCAACGCAGAATCTACGCTGATCGTATGTACTACAACGTTCAGGCGGAATACGGCATGATCCTCGGAGCAGAAGTCCTAACCCCAGCTCCTCAATACGAAGGTATCGTTCGCCTGAAAGCCGACGTCATTCAGCAGCGATCTCGCGAAAACTTTCTAGCTTACTCCGCTGCCCTAACCAGCAGCCGACTCGGTGTTCCACGCTACTGGTTGCAATCAGACCGAATCGAACTAAGCGATCGGCGCAATGAGACCAACCGGACACTATTTGGTCTGCCGTTGGCTGGCAGAACCGTTGAGCAGACCGGAATGCAAGCGAAAGCGAGACACAACTTTGTCTATCTCGAAGGGCTACCAGTTCTGTATTGGCCAATTCTAAACACGAACGTGGATACGTCGAGCTTTTATGTGAGCGGCTTGAAGCTTAAGAACGATAGGATTTTTGGCAACCAAGTCATGGTTGACCTTGATTCTTATCAGATCCTCGGTTTGCAAGGAATCGATGGTACACGCTGGAACTTCTCCACAGACTACTTAAGCAAACGTGGATTCGCCCTTGGTACCAACTTTACCTATAACGTGCCGAATTCTCCTTTCCGACCCACCAACGGATATCTCGATGCGTGGGGAATAAAGGACCGAGGACTGGACTTCTTGGGCGGCGATCGATTCAATCTGCCACCTGAGCGAGACACACGCGGTCGGCTCTTGTTCAAACACAAGCAGTACCTATCGCCAGATACCGAACTCTGGGCTGAAGTTGGATTGATAAGTGATCGCAACTTTCTCGAACAGTACTTTGAGCGAGAATGGGATACTCAGAAGGATGAGTCGACCGCCGTGCGATTACGACAATACTACGATCAACAGATGTTCGATTTGTGGGGACAAGCCAGACTCAACAAGTTTTTTACAGAAACAGAATGGTTTCCCAGACTTGACCACTATTGGCTTGGCCAATCGATTGGAGATGTAATTACATACTACTCTCATTCGGATGTTGGATACGCGCGTCAGAGGGTTGCAAGCACACCAACGAACGCCTCCGAAGCCGCGAAATTTCAGCTTCAACCGTGGGAGGTTGCTGCCTCAGGGCTTCACGCTGTCACACGCCATGAGTTGAACTTGCCAATCGATACTGGCTACTACAAATTCGTCCCTTATATCTCGGGTGAAGCGGGCCAATGGGGGCAAGATGTTACCGGTAACGACATCACTCGGCTAACCGGCCAAGCGGGATTGAAGACGTCGATACCGATGTGGCGCACATTTCCGGACGTTCAAAGCAGCGTGCTGAACCTCAATGGACTTGCCCACAAGGTATCCTTCGAAAGCGAGTATCTCTATGCGGACACGACGCGCGACCTGAATCAATTCCCCTTGTACAATCCAATCGATGATAACTCGCAAGAGCATTTCCGCCGACGGCTTGTTTTCAATACATTCGGCGGTGTCTTGCCCGATCAGTTTGAATCGACGAATTACGCAGCACGCCAATCCATGCAGCGTTACGTTTCGGCCGCTAGTTCCGAAGTGGTGACAAACCAATTGCAATCTCGTTTTGGTATTCATCAGCGTCTACAGACCAAGCGCGGTGTGGCAGGTCGAGAGCGAATTGCTGACGTAGTGGAATTCGACGTTGATGCTATTTTCTTTGGCAAACCAGACCGAGACAATTTTGGCGAAAGCGTCGGTGGAATCAATTATGACTTTCGATATCACATTGGCGACCGGTTCACGCTCATCAGTGACGGATACTATGATCTATTCAAGTCGGGACTTAAGGCAACAACCCTAGGTGGCGTACTATCCCGTCCTGGTCGTGGTGAAATCTACCTTGGAGTAACCAGTCTGGAAGGCCCGATTAGTTCGTTGCTGTTAACAACATCGTTTAACTATCGCATGAATGAAAAATGGGCGGCAGTGGGTGGAACCTCTGTGGACCTAGGAAAGACTGGCAATATAGGACAATCTCTTGGTCTGACCCGCATTGGAGAATCGTTCTTGATTCGAGTCGGTGCCACAGTTGACAACGCTCGCAGAAACTTTGCATTCAACTTCAGCATTGAACCCCGCTTTTTCCAGAGACAGGGACTGGGTGTCGTGGCCGGACAGCTTATCCCGCCTGCCGGGCTATATGGTTTGGAGTGATGAGAGTAAAACAGTTGTCCTCTTCTGTTAGGCGAGGGTAGCTTCAAATCTACCTGAAAATTGGGTGGCACGCTCTGAGGCACGAAGGGCGTGTGAAGTGTCAATGAGTTAGACCTCAAATCCACGCCCATCGCTATCGCTCTGATAGGCTGTGATTTTATTGAATCCGAAGAAAGTACCCGCCACACTCCGTGTGACGTTTCCTTAAAAACCAAAGGTTTTTGAACTGCGGACATCACGCGGAGCGTGATGGGTACTATAAAATCACAGCCTCTGAGCGTGCAGCCCGGTCCGATGGTGTATT
>JAYTVL010000338.1:0-17932 GCA_043744075.1 Pirellula sp.
ATAGATTTAGTCACTCATGATGCGGCGAAGTTTTTTGGTCTGATGCTAAAGCGGAATGGGTATGTGCTGGAACAGCTTCTATCGCCGCTGGTCGTTTACTCGACACCAGAGCATGAAGAGCTCAAAGCGATTGCGGCTAGCTGTATTACACGGCATCATGCGAATCACTACCTTGGCTTTGCAGCAACCCAGTGGAGACTTTTCGAGAAGGAGTCGCCACCGCGAGTCAAACCGCTTCTGTACACGTTTCGAGTTCTGTTGACTGGAATTCATTTGATGAAGACAGGTGAGGTGCAAGCCAACTTGTGCATACTCAATGAGTCTGCCAAGTTGAGCTACCTGAATGAACAGGTCCATCAAAAGCAAACGGGCGCAGAGAAGGGTGTTTTGCAGGCGGCCGACATGGAATTCTATAGAGGCGAGTACGAGCGATTGACCAAAGGTTTAGAACGGGCGTACGAGGAATCGAATTTGCCAGAAATGCCATCTGGTCGAGCCTCGCTCAATGATCTACTGGTTCGTCTACGATTGAACGCTGCTCGTCTAGCGGTGCTGCACGAACCGACTGCACAAGCTCAGGGATTGAAGCTTGGCTATTGAGCAGACCCTGATGGCTAACTAGGTTCCCCAACCGTGCAAAGGTTGCAAGGACAAGTCATGCTTGGCTGTTTGCCCGTGCGAATGCTTTTATGAGGATTCCGAGATGGTGCATATTCACCCGGACGAGTGCGTCGACTGTGAAGCGTGCATTCCGGAATGTCCTGTCGAGGCGATTTTCCATGAAGACAACGTGCCAGCACAGTGGCATCATTTCATTGAACTCAATGCAAAGAAATCCAAGGAGTGCCCGCCAGCGACTTCCCCCTGATTCGTCGCGGCATAACCGATGAAACGCCGAATCGTTTATTTGCTGTTTGCCATTGTTACGATGCTGGTCGGTTTGGCGTCCCGTCGATACCGACAGCATCTGCCATCATTCATTGGAGAATATAGCGGCGATGTCCTGTGGGCGTTGATGTTGTTTCTGGTCGTGAGTTTCATCTTTGCTGGTCGCCTGATACTTCAGCGAAGCGGTATATCATTGGCACTCGCCTTCGCAGTCGAAGTTAGCCAACTCTATCATGCCCCTTGGATTGACAGTGTCCGAAGTACAACATTGGGCAGGCTGGTTCTAGGCTTCGGTTTCTTGTGGACTGATCTTGTGTGTTACTTGGTTGGGATCACAGTTGGTGCTTTGACGGAATATGGTCTGTTGTACCTCCGAGGCAGAACCCGCGATTCGTTAGCCCGATAGACTGCGTATCGCGGAAGCGACGCCGAGCGTTACTTCCGTCATCCGGGGATAGTCGAGCGTGTCCGGTGTATCGGTAGATTGGTGGTAGTTGGGATTTCGAAGAAAACTCGTGTCGGTCAGCATCAACGCCGGATAGCCTTGGTCCCAAAAGGAACTGTTGTCGCTCAGGCGAATTTCGTTGATCTTTTCTGGCAAGCAAATCGAAAATAGTGGCATCTTCCGAGCACCGCGTTTGAAGCCTCGACGGAAATCCCAGCACAACTTCCAAGACGGTATGTTTCCAACAGCAGCTAGGAAATCACCACGTTTTGGAAAGAAGCGATGCATCCATTTCGGAATCATCGGAGGAATCGCTTGCGACCCGATTGCGGTACTGTAGTAGCCCACCATTTCCAAACACAGCATGCCTACAATCTTGTCGCCTCGGACTTGCGACTGGCGTGCATGGTATTGGCTACCCATTGCGGTTCCTAAAATGCAGCCGACAATTTCTTTTTCGTTCATCACTCAGATCTTCGCCCGCCTCGATTGGATTCTCGTTTACGATTGAATCAATTCTATCGAGTTACTAACCAAGACAGCTTTCTGCGCTCAAAAATCCTGCATACTCTGGATTGAACGTCACTCGGTTCGTTTTTTGATGCACTTTAATACTGACGAGCGACTTTTGGTCGGTTGGCCGTTTAAGTGTCTTCGAACCGGAGACGGTCCCCGAGCCGAACGCTCTCTGCAATGGAACTAACCCTAGATTGGTTCGTCGACGGCCAGTACCATTTGGTAGTTGATGAATTCGACCCCGCGACACATGACGGTTTGTTCCCGAGCGAGCGCGAAACCAAATGCTTCGAAAAATGGCTTTGCGGTGATGCTGGCCTCCGTAAATATTTGCGTAACTCCGGCTTCACTCGCATCCGACCTCAATCTTGCAAGTAGAGCTCTCGCAATTCCTTGCCGTTGATGTTTAGCAGAAACGAATAGCCGATCCAGGTGTCCGGTAGCGTCATTCCAGCGACGCGGCCAGGAGATACGTGCAACCGCGATGGCCAGCCGTCGTTCTCTGCAGTGGGCGGTTAGTCGGCAGCACTTGGCAAAACTTCAACATTTTTGGCGAGTGTCTTAAATCGCTCCCCATTTTTCTGTTTAACGGTGATAGTCACGTGCCCCGTTTTGCTGGTTTTGATGTCGTGAACCGTTCCGGATTTACCGGCGTGTGTGCCGCCAACGACACGACAATAATCACCGTCCTTCAATTCGGTTTTCGGTGGCATGATAGTTTTTCCTCGAGTATCAAGTATTCCAATTCCTTTGAGCAAGTACCAATTTCAGTCGGTTAACGAATAGCAATCTATCCCAGCAGTAGCGAAGCAGATCGGCGGGATAAATTAATTGGACTGAGCCGCTTCGTTTCTGCCAGTGACAATCTGTCGAATCGTCGTTGGATTTCAACAATCGCGTTTCCATCTCGGGATCCCATTTATCTCGAAACTCGACTAACGTAAGTTCGTAAACAAGCATCGCATCCTCTGGAAGATCTTTGTACGTCTTTCGTTCGTGGTATGTGAGATTTGGCGGAACTGCAACTGTTCGTCGACCACCAACCTGCATCCCAATCAGTCCATATTCAATTCCTACGTAACAGTCCCGCCCACCGTCATTGCTAACCAGCAAAGTACGTGCGCTTAGCGTATTAAAACGGCTAAAGCCAGTCGTGGAATGCACCGCAATCATGGGTATGCCACGCTGACCCGTGCGCGAAGCGATGCAGAGAATTCAAGGTGCATTTAGTAAGCTCCAAATCCCGGATTCGCCAGTCGAAGTCTTGATCAACTTAGCGCCAGCGGCAATCGAGAAGGACGGGACTTGGTTAGATCTGCCGCTTGCAACGTTCGATGAACAACCTGAGACTTCATCGGAATAGGGACGCCCAAGTGAATTTTTCAAGGCTAACTGTTAATCTGCATATCGGAGGTTCGGGCTCTCAGTGGTTGACTTACGTGAATAGATGGCCTCAATCGCGACAATTCAGCGTCGGTATTCGCTACGACTTCGACGGACCAGGCCAGCCAAAGAAAATAAACAGCTACGGCATTAATTGCCTTATTTCGTGTTCAATCCCTTCAGCATTCCCAGCAATGCTGGCCCAGCAGCAGACACATCCTTGTAGTTGGCGGAGTCTGGTGTCATCGTCGCTATAATGCGGGCGAAACGCGCGGCGGCTTGGGCGTCGGCGAGAACATTCGTTAGTGGGATGACCTCCACGCGAATTCCGAATAGCACGCTGCCGCAGCATTGAAGTTTCAGCAGCATTTGATGCTCCAGGCGAATCCACACTTCGGCGACTGTGACCGTCGCGTCGAGCCGGCGGCGAGGCCGTGAAGGGTGGTGATTTCGTTGGCTGTCGCGGCTCAGACTCCAGTTCTCACGCCTCCATACGACACCGGGATCGAGTTTTGCCAGAAACACGTCTATCTTCCTTCCGATCGCAGCATTTAGACCCGGCACGGGATCGTGAACTTCGCTCATCGGGCGGCCGAGCTTATCGCGCAGCGCCCAGGAACTTGGGAAACAGACGACTCCGCCGATCAGCCTATGAACGCCGTCAGCTCCGGGGTGCATCCACACAAAATCCGGCTCCCACGAGCAGCCGAGATCCAGCAACACATCGAACGAAGAAGGAAGTTCTTCGGCAATCTTTGCTCCCAAGAAGCGAGCCAGCTCCACCGACTCGTGCAGTGCAGACTCGGCCTCAGGCATTATCGCGGCATACTTCTTAGCGTCGTCTGCCAACCAATGGATGCGTTCTGCGCGGACAGTACCGGTCGAATCTTCATCCGCAAAAAAATCCACCAACGAGTCATCCAGCCGCAGTCCCATTGTCCAGCGATGATCGGTATCGGGAAATATGCGAGTCCAATCAGTCGTCATTCTTACTCCATGAATATTGCCGCTAATCCACTTGGCCTTGAGGAAACTCATGACCCAGTATCTCGTGGATCAGTCGTTCATGAGAATCATTCGCTCGGACGACTGGTATGGCACCCGACCTATTGCCACTTGCGATATGATGCAAGCGGTGAAGCTCTAGAACGCCGTTCTTGCCTCGCGAAATATGTTCTAGTTCGATTCGTCGTTCTTCTCTCGACAAATTGGAATTGCTGGTATGCTCCATTTCAATACTCCTTTGTTACGATTGTCGGAATGAAAATAGCCACAAAGCTTCATTCTACCAGTCCTTGTTGTACTTCCGCCACTGGCTACTCTTGTCTGATCATCCCTCGATTCTCACGATTTGCGGCTTGGGGCAGCATCGTCTTGTTGATCGCAGTCTTCCCCGCAAACATCTACCTTTATCAGCATTAGGAAATTGTCCCCGCATCGCCGACCGTTCACCTTTTACGCTTGTTATTCCAAGGCGCTCTGATCTGGATGGCGTTTTGGCACACTCGAAAAAGCGAATCTACTTCAGGTTCGCCTTCTTCGCCTTGAACTCGGATTCGGCGCCTTGATGAGTATCAAGAATTCGCGGCTTTTTGGTCGGCGGCCCGGTGACGGGATCGATTACCTGGAGCCATCGATTCGCCTAGCTCATTGCATCAACTAAATGGATACCGAACAATTCGTTGTCACGAGCGATTTGGCGGATTGTTGAAGCGCTACAACCGAGCAGCCTAGTCGATACCTACAACTGCGCCGAAGTTATGCGTACGACTAAGAATTACGAATCGATACGATTGATCCGTGTTGGCTTGAGTTCGAAGGAAAGCCGACGAAACCCAGAGATGCTCCGAGCAAGACCAAGCTTCAATACGATTTTCGACCCGAAATCTAGTTTTTGCACAGGGCGCCCCTTTGGTTGCTCCCAAGTGAGGGAAGCATTGCGATCGGCAACATCATCGCGGCTTGAAATGAATTTGGCCGTTATTGCCTTTGGCGAACTTGGCCAACGATACATGCAGGGTTGCCAGCGACGATTGAATAGGGTGGAACGACAAAGTCCACGACAGCACCAGCTCCGACTATCGAGCCGTGTCCAATTCTCGCGCCGCTCAATAGAATGGCTCGGGTTGCGATCCAAGCATTCTCGCCGATGAAGATACACTCCCGATTTACGTCCCCTGTGGAGTTTCGAATTGCATCTCTTCGATGCCTTTTGTCTCGGTCCCAACATGGTATTGCGGTCGACCGGTCTGCAAATACTACATCATGTGCGATCAAGACGAAATCTTCGATTACAACCCGTGCATTGGTACAAAAAATCGCGCCCACCACAGTGCAGTAGTTGCCAATAGTCACTTCTCCATCGGGCCCTAGAACGAAGAATGTGCCGTTGTAGAGTCCCGTATTGCTCCCAACGGTTACGCCTGGCACTTTTCGGCTCTGAAAGTGACGAAAGGCGTAAGTGGAATAAAGCCAGGTACGCTCTCCGAGCTGCACATTGGCAGGTAGCGGATCGGGATACCAGTCATGTTCTAAATACCGGCTCATCGTTTAACTTCGCCACTCGGTCGAGCTGGATTTCCGAACACCTCGCAACCCTCGGCCACATCGGAAGTCACTACCGCGCCGGCTCCGATACGTGCCCCTTGTCCGATGCGCACGCCCTTGAGAATGATCGCGCCAATCCCGATCCAAACATCGTCTTCAATGACGACTGGCTTAGAGACATACGGAGGACGCTGACTCCGGTCGCCGAATGGAGCAATGGCAATCGCGTCTTGTTTGCGTTGTTCGGGATCGATGGGATGAAAATCCGCGTCAGCGATGGTCACGTTGTAAGAGATCACCACGCGTTTGCCCACCGTGATGCGTTCGGCGCACATAAAGACAGGACCCGCCAATATCGAATCATCGCCAACTTCCACGTAGCCAGACGGTTCGACGTTGAAGCTTGTCCAAGTAAAAACCTTGACTCGATCACCCAGCACCAATCCCGGTTGCAGCTCGCTGCGATACGTCGCAAAGCTGTCCTTGCGCTCGAGCCAACAATTAGCGCCGATAAAAATATTTTTCGGCAATTTGCCGTACTCCCAAGAGCCAGTAATTTCGTCGATATCCATTGGTTTGTTCGCGTTAATAAAGTTCTAATGTATTCAACTAAATTAAAGGCCGACGGTATACAGCATATCACCAATAACCCGTTTTGCGTCAAAATATTCTGCCGCTATCTCGCGAGCCCGACGACTGTGAAATACGTAATCTGCCTCGACTTCACGAACGGCGATTTGGGCTTCTTCCAATGTTGTCCATGCGAACAAGCCCTCGCCAGTTGGAATGTGCTCAGTGAAACCCGTATCCTGCAAGACAACCGGTCGTCCTGCCGCCAAGTAGCAAACGGAACGTGTACTGAACCAGCCGGATTTCGTCTGCACATACACATTCTTGGCAACACTAAACTCGCCGCGTGAATGTTGAATATAATCGCGGTACGCGATTGGCGTACTCGAGACGGTGCTGGCTGCGATGGTTTTCCAGCTTAACTGCCGCCAGCGTTCTAGGGGCGCTCCGTCGCCACCGACAGCGACCTCAAATTCGGCCTTCATATGCGCAGGAAGGTTTTCGACTTTTTCGAATTCCATCTCCTTGGCGCCGTATGTCTTACCTTCAAATTCAATTGCTTGCTTGTAATGCGAATACGGATTCCAGCTCATAACCGTCGTCCAGCGCTTCCCACTGCCACTCGGACTCCAACGATTCAGCATTACAGGCGGCCTAGTCGTGTGCCAGGTCAATCCCATGTTAGGCAGGTTACATTGGCTGGAACCCATATTTTCTGCGTACGTAAAGAAATAATCATGTCCCCGATACCCGTGAGTTCCTTGCCAGCCTGGTTCCCGGTCCCATTTCGGGTAATTTACAAATTGGTTGAGTCCAGGGTCGGTATCGACAAGGATTTTGCGTCGCGAATTCATGTAGACGTCGCGCATCAAGCACCCCCCCGAGACATTTAGAAAGAGATCAGCGCTTTCAACAAGCTGCGTCAACTCATTCTCGCTCATCCCTGCGGGCTCACCGCAAGGCGGACGGTAATGCCATCGCTTGCCTATTTGCGGTGACAACGCAGAGAGGCAGTCTTCGAGATACCTGGCGGGATCTGGATGGTACGAGGCCAAGCCCGTATCCTCAAGGTAGACAACATCATATCCCAATTGCTCCAGACCAATCGCGTACTGACCATAGTCCCAAACCATCCCACCAACGGGATATGTCGCAATCATACCGGCTACGATGGCGAGCATTGTAATAGCTCCACTTTTTCATCAAATTCAAATAATGTTACATCGGCTCCAATCTCGCACGTCTCATCCGCAAAGCTTAGTCGAACATTTGTAACTTGCATCGTGTTATATTCCGGTGGTACGTAGATCAAAGGCAATAAGTGTGTGATCTCGATGAACGCACGGAAACGTTGTCTCTAGGTATTTACTCAACTCCGGATAACTTGTTAGCCACCAAAATGCCGGCCAAGCGAAAGCCACAACAGCAGGACGAATTTCCAGTAAGCGTTTCAACTCTCTTACGGCCGTTTCATCGTCGGGAGGTGGGCCATAATAAATGCCCGCGCGCTCGAGAAAGGGAATAACGTGGCGATCTACAAGATCGGGTAGGTCAAGTTTGTCGTCATCTACTAGAACTATCGAAGAACCTGCAGGAACAAGCCCGGCAAGCTCACGACCTACATGCTGTGAATCGCTCGACCAACTCTCTGCACTTGACGATTCGTCGCTTTTGCGTGAACGTGACGGCGTATATAAGGGCACACTTGGGGTTGCGGATTCAAGGGCGGCGACGGGGAATTCGGTGAGCGCGAATTGCACGATGCCTTGTAATTTGTGGTAATTCGACGATCGATACTTCACTTGCTTTCCAAGCATAGCGGCCGCAATTGTAATGTGCGTGCGGTCGGTTTGGATTGTTTCGAAGCGAGCAATCGTCCATAGCCACTCGTCGAGTGACTCGCATGTAACGGAAATGTCATTATTGTTTGGCGGCAATACAAAAGGCACCGCTTCAGGGTCCGTACGAAACGTATTTAACACCCCATTTCCTTGCCGTCGATAAGCACTAAAGTCAAAGAAAAAAGCGCAATCATGCGCCAAATCTGCATTACACAAGGCACGAATACGTTCGTACGATTCGAGTTCACGTGCAAAGAATAGGGCCTTAGAGTTTTGAAGCGATTCTTGAACCGCGTCGACAGTAACGTCGAACGATGATGGAAAAACGACCACACTTTTGAATCGTTGCTCAATTTCTTTCAGAAAACCTGGCATTAGGTGAAAAGAACTGCACCATGAGCCACCCCCAGCAACGATGGCAAAGTCTCCAGACGCTTCTGCAATTCTTCGAACGCTGATTTCACTATATGGAATTTCTCGCAAGAGTTGCCGTATACCGGCGTAAATAAGATCGTCTCCTACGTTTCCGAACAACCGAATAAAAGTGACTTCCGTGTCCCTCGGTACGACATCCAGTAATTTATGGCGGCTTGCTTCAAGTTCTCTTAAAAATCGCTCATACATGGTCTTGTAATCCAGTTGTAACAGCTGTGTTCAATATGGTTGCTGCGTTCGGCTTGGTTGATTTGTCGAACGCAGCGGTTTGGCGTCGTAGATCAAAAATAATCACGGCGTCGTTGCTGACAATGCGACGGGATACTTGATCCAGTCTGCGAAACAAGTTGATATACTCTTCGAGCCACCAGAAACATGACCAACTCAGTACCAAGAAAGATACATTGTCTTCGAGAAGGGATCGCAACCATTCCAAGGCCCTTGAGTCGTCTGCGGGTGGTCCCAGGTCGTTGGCCCCGTCGCACCCAAAGGATTGAACTTTCCGCAACTCAAATTCAGTTGCAATCCCCCAGGTGTTACCATCAATCAAAACGAACGCGTCGCCTTTGGGCACCGACATCAAGACGTCAGAGATGGCTCGGTCAAGCAGGTGAAACCAAGAATGTTGCTTCCAAGACTTCCCGTCGACGAAGATTTTGTTCCGCGCGAGCGTGCTGCTCAATGCCTCGCATTGCTGTTCATAGCCACTCAGCTCCATGTCCAATTTCTCACGAAACGAGCGGCTGGAATAGACACTACTGCCGTGTATACGGTAACAGCCCTGCGGTTCGGCGATAGTTCGAACACGCCCAAAAACCGGAGCTAACGTGTACAGATACTCGTCCGCGCAAAATCGGTAGTATGCCAAATTGTCTGGAATTGGTAAGATTTTTTGCAGAAAGGATCGGGACCATGCGTTGCCTGATGTCGGTGAACTTGCCACGTTCGATGGACCGCGTTCAAGTACTTGTTGGCGAAAATCACCTTCGGGTGGAACCTGAGGCGGCCGCGTCTCGCTGGTTATTTCACCACCCGCATCCATGACCCATAATGGCCAATGGACTTTACTGACACTTGTTGCCTGCATCAGTGGAACGACGTTAGCCACAGCTTCAGGATAGAGAATGTCATCCGCATCCAAGAAGATTACAATATCACCGCGACAAACGGCAAAACCCGCGTTGAGAGCGGACGCTTGACCACCGTTGGGCTTGAATACCGGAGTGATCTTGGAACCGTAGCTGGAAATGATATAACGAGAGTCGTCGGTAGATCCGTCGTCAACGACGATCACCTCTGTATGTGCATAGATTTGCATTATCGCACTATCGATCGCGCTGCGTAGAAAACGTCCGTAATTAAAGTTGTTGATAATAATGCTGACACACGGATCAAACCGTGCTGGCACTGCAGCGTGTGATGCGCCACATTCTTCGGTTGTCATAGGTTTTTCCTCGAGCTCTTCAGATGCATCTCGCGAAAAATTTCGGCGTAATCGCCACCTGGCCAACTATGCATTTCGCCGCGATAACGATTCAAACCTAGGGCTGCTGCCTCGAAGTCCATGATCGCGCATTGGCTGCGGTGCGCGCGGATGGCGGCTCGCTTCACTTCAACATAAGGCGAAATGTCTACGATTTCGTCCATGCGTTGCAAAGGAGTCCAGATTTCATACATGAGAACTCTCATGCCTTTGCAATTTAGTCCGTCAAGTGACTGCTTCAGAAGTCGGACGGCAGCGCGATGATCGGCGTGCATCTCGTCGGAGTGCGGCACATAAACGATCGTGGGCTGCCAATCAGCCAGACGTTTCCGTAGCTGTGATACTGCCGCCGGCGTCGCGCGAAGAGCCCCATCAGGCAGACGGAAAAATTGGATTTCCGCAATACCAAGCAAATCCGCCGCTGCCCGAGCTTCCAACTCACGCATGCGGCCTGTTTCTTCCTCGCCAACCCCGTGCCCACCTTTCTCCCCAGAGGTGAGAAATATCGCAAAAACCTTGTCTCCTTCTTCCACATGCTTGCGCACCGTTCCGCCACAGCCGATCGACTCGTCATCGGGATGCGGACTAATCACAACGATGTTCTTCATTGGGGCGCTCCTATGTGTCTTGGATAGAGTCCCCAGGTCTCAAGCAGAGTAACATTGGTGGCAAAGCGATGTTTATAGGCTTCGTCACCCGGTCCAAAATCAAACTGGCCCGCCCCCTCCGCGATCGCTCGCAACAATACTTGACGCAGTAGCACTTCGCCCGGCGAATGACGTGACAATTCGATATCAAAAGTAGGGATACCCCATAGATATCGACCGCGATAAAGAAGCCCGAAATGATATGCAATGGGGCGTCCATTCCAGGCGATTCGAGTAAATCGCAGCCAACCCTGACTTGCAGACATGTCAGTGAGATTACGATAGTAAGCTCGGTGTTTTGGTTCAACAAATGAACTTGGATGCGACGTTGTCGCGCGCCTCGCAATGTGTTGATTGAAAAACTCATTGACGTGCGGCAAGACTTCCTTGGCATCGGTCAAAGTGTCAACTGTCATTTGACCTTCACGTCGAAAGTATTGCTCGTGACGCAGAAGACTCTTTTTTCTCGTACAGCGCTGAGCGATCTCGGGCTGATTCCGAATGTCGAGCCAGGGGCTGGGTAGCTGTTCCTCGCAATAACACTGAAGATCTAAGTTTGCAGCGGCAGTCACCAAACGAGCCCCAGTGAGCGACGTGTTGGGAATGAAATAGAGGCGGAAGCCAAGGAATCCGTCCACGTGCATTCGAGCTGTTTCGAGAATCGCTTGCAGCATCTCCGGCTGGCCAATATCTCCTACAAAATCCAAGTGGTCTTCCGGACAAATGTTAAATACCATTCCGGCTTCGGCAAAAAGCGGGGCGATGGCTTGCAACTCGCCGCCTCGGAGGACGGCAATTAACAGAAGTTGTCCACGACCCCACGTTTCCCACCAACAACGCTGCCAGTGCCAAGTCAAATTGACAGCGTCCGTATCTCCCCGTCGCAGGAGATTGCTCCACGAAGCGGGTGTGATCGTTGGGTCATCAAAGCCAGACAATACACGAACCTCGACATTAGACATGGTGCTCGCAGTCACTTGGCTGGTTCCTTATATTTTCGCCCAGTGACGACGTTCAAGTACAGTTCTTCGATCCGATGAATACATGCCCCACGATTACACTCTCGAGCAACATAATCGGCCGCATTCCGGCCTACTCGCTGACAAAGTTGGCTGTCTGCCAATAGGGATTTAAGTGCCTTAACGAGCGCGTCAAGATCGCGTGGTGGAATGAGTAGTCCTGTTTCGCCGGGCCGGATGACTTCGGAGGCACCGCTGCCGGAACACCCGATGACAGGTAATCCGCAGGCCATCGCTTCCAAGTAGACAAATCCTGGGCCACCTTCGTACTCGCTTGGCGCTGCGAAAACGTGCGCTCGTGAAAGATGATTGGCCAATTGCGAGTGCTCGACATACCCGACCATCTCTAGCAGTTGGGTATGACCAGCTTGATGAACTTGTTGTTTGAGTCTCTCGGCGAGCACCGGGTTTCCTCGTCCCAGCAGTTGAAGCCTAAGATTCGGAATTCGCGTGGCTAACTCACAGGCCGCGCTTACCAAAAGCTCCACGCCTTTGTTTGGTTCGATCTTCCCGACGAATATGATTGTGGGATTTTCAGATTTGGCAACATCGAGCGGGCGGAACAAATCGGTGTCGATTCCAGTATGAATGACGGGGATCTTTCGCGCGTCCATCGCATAAAATCGTTCGCACCATTCAGCCGAACAGCGACTGGATGAAAAAACCGCATCGGCCTGCTGCAAACACGTTTCCTCCATCATGCGAGCAACAGCGTAAAATCGCGACTTGGGATCCGGCCAGCCAATGGCGTGCGCAAACATCACAATCGGACCATGTAAATGGATGACCGTCGGAATTCGATTCCATTCGGTTTGGTTCAATAAATGAACGTATGCTTCGCTACCCCAGTCGGCGAATTCAACCAAGTCCAACGGTTCGCGCGCGTGCAGTTCGGCAACCGCTGAAGCTACTTGTGCACTGTACGTAATCCAACGCGCTTCGTCAGTCGCAAGCGGTAATCGCTGGTCAAAGCCAGGTATGCGATTAACGTGGACGCCTCCGTCGGCACATTCGTGGCAATGTTCATCGATACTATGCGAAATGACGTGAACATTATGCCCGAGTCGAGCCAACCCATGAGCCTTTGCATAGTTTTGAGTGCCTATGCCGCCGTAGGCAGTGTCCGGCGGGTATTCTTGTGATACTATTGCAATTCTCATGGCTTCATCATTCAAATGCTATGTTCCGCCAATTCGATGTTTAGACAACGCTCGTCGAGCCTGCCATCAACTAGTACAACGACATGATCGGCTTTTCGAATCGTCGACAAGCGGTGCGCGATGACAAAGGTAGTACGGCCCAACATTAGACGTTCGATGCCAACCAGGAGTTCGGCTTCCGTCTGCGCGTCCAGGGCGGAAGTGGGCTCGTCCAATATCAATATCGGCGCGTCCTTAAGCAAGGCCCGGGCGATCGAAAGTCGCTGCTTCTCCCCGCCCGATAGCGTCACGCCTCGTTCTCCAATTACCGTGTCGTAACCTTTTGGAAGCTTTTGAATGAAGCCGTCGGCTTGAGCGGCGATCGCCGCCGATACAACTTCCTCGGGGGTTGCCTCTGGGCGAGCGTATGCAATGTTTTCGGCAATCGTCATCGGCAGCAATAAGGGTTCCTGTGGCACAAGGGCGATCTGTTTCCGCAAACTGGCTAGCGTCAAATGGCGCACATCGATGCCGCCCACTAGTACCGCCCCACTCCAAGTATCAAAAAGCCTTGGTAATAACGAGACCAACGTGCTCTTGCCCGCTCCCGTCCGCCCAACAACGGCAATCATCTGGCCAGGCTCGGCGCGCAACGAAACATTATGCAGGACTGGCTTGTCAGGCAGGTAACCAAAAGTTACGTCCTGGAATTCCACCGTCAGACCGGAGCGATTCAGAGACGGGGGGAAGGGGCGTGCATCCGATGCATCCTTTACTGTCTTAACAGTCGAATCGAGTATCTCGAAAATACGACGAGCTCCTGCCCCGGCAGATGCGAAGCCCTGCGTCACATAGGCCAGGTTCTCGATGGGCGAATACAGCGCCGCGAAGTAGGCAACAAGCACTAACAGGTCGCCGATCGTCATCTGCTGTCGCATTACTACGATTCCGCCCACGAACATGACGATGGCCGTGGCCAAGGCGCTTAATGCGCCGGCCGCAGCCTGGTAACGATGTTCGGCCAGCTCCGAACGGAGCACAGCTCTCACCGTTTGCCCCGTTAAATGTTGAAACCGCTTCGCTGTATCCGATTCGCGGCCAAAAGCTTGAACGATCGGTATTGCAGACAACGTCTGCTCAGCCAATGACGAAATTTGTCCCTGCAGCTCCCACTCCTTGTATTTGCGATCAGTCATTGGGCCTGAACACCATTTAGTAATCAGTCCCAGCGGTATCGTCATGAACAATGCAAAAGCCGCTAACAGGCGATTCAACTGCCACATGATGAAGAACATCGAAATGATCGTGATCAGCGCCGTGATGGCTGGTAGCAAAACACCCAACACCAAATCACGTACGCATTGCGTCTCGATCGTGACACGGCGTACCAGATCACCCTTGCGGTGCTGATAATGAAATGTCAACGAACTGTTCTGCAAATGGTCGAAAAGATGCGCGGATAAACCAAACGCCATCGCACCGCCGACGCCAGACTGAATGTAGTTTTGAGTTATTACGATTAACTGTCGGCCAAAAAACAAACCAACAGTCGCTGACGCTAGCCAAGCCAACAATCCAAGGGATGTACCAGCACCCGGCAAAGCATTGAGCCATTGCATTTGGATCGGCAGGTTCTGTTGGCGGAGGACGCAGTCCACGATTAGCTTGAGCGGCCAGGGGCTGAGCAGCCCCATTGCCACACTCATGAGCATTAGCACCAGGATCATGAGCATTCCTCGCCACTGAGGGACAGCGAAGTTCGCAAGTCGTAGCCACCAGCTTTTCAATTGGTAACCTCTTTCACCCGTGTTGCGAATTGATGGTCATTAAATCGATGGTAAACACCTTTTTGCTCCAGTAGTTCGTCGTGCGTTCCCATTTCCGCAATGCGGCCCTCTTCGAGAACGACGATTCGGTCGGCATGTCGAATGGTGGATAGGCGATGGGCAATGATCAAGGTAGTTCGGCCTTCCATCAAACGCTCGAGGGCGGCCAAAAGCTGCGCTTCCGTTTCGACGTCGAGGGCCGATGTCGGTTCGTCGAGAATCAAGATGGGCGCATCTTTGAGCAATGCGCGAGCGATCGAAAGTCGTTGGCGCTCACCTCCCGAGAGTGTCATACCACTTTCGCTTAAGATTGTGTCGTAGCCATCTGGGAGCCGTCGAATAAAATCATCAGCACTTGCCGCGACAGCCGCAACAACGATTTCGTCGCGACTGGCATGCGGCCGACCATAGGCAATATTGTCGGCAACTGTTAACGGCATTAAGAATGGTTCTTGCATGACGATTGAGATGCGACGGCGAAGACTTACCAGATTCGCGTCCCGAATATCTACTCCATCGATAACCACTTGCCCCGACCAGGGGTCGAAGAACCGAGGGATTAACGATACAAGTGTGCTCTTTCCCGCACCTGTAGAACCCACCAACGCCACGATTTCGCCAGGCTGAACATCGAGGCTGACTTCTCGCAAAATAGGCCTGCTAGGTTCATACCCAAAAGTTACGCACTCGAAGGCGACTCGGCCACACTGCCCTCGAGGCAGTTCCGGCAAGTTTTGGGCATTCGGGGATTCGCGGACATACTCGTCCGAATCCATCACCTCGAACAAACGATCAACGCTTGCCTCTGCAGACTTCAGTTGGGCAAAAATCTGAAACAACCCACCGGATGCAGACTGCATTTGGCGCACGTAGGCAAGAAACACGAGCAAGGTACCCAGTGGAATCGCCTGTTGAATTACGCGAATAGCACCCACATACAAAACAATTGCCAGTCCGCTCGTCGTGATAAGACCGTTAACCAAACCAAACAGGCTCGCCATCAAACTCGCCCGCTGGGCTTCGATCACGGTGCGATCGGCCAGCCGGGAAAACTGTTGTGTATTTCGCGACGCTGTACCATACGACTGTACGAGCGGAATGGCGCCCAAAATTTGGTGAGTGAAGCTAACGAGTTTCGTTTTGGTTTCACGACCCCGTCTAGAACTCTGCTTGAGCCGCTCGCCAAAGAAGCAGGCAGATGCTGCTAAGAAAGGCGCGACCGCCAGCGATAGCGATCCCAATACCGGATCCAGAGTCATCCCGATAGTTGCGAGCATTACCAGCGAAACAATCTGCTGCAACGGCGCGAGAAGCAGGTTATCGCTCAGCGAATAAACGCACCACGTGTCCTCTGTTAGCCTGCTCAATGAGTCACCTACCTGTCGCCGACCGTGGAACAAAAGTGATAGGCGCTGCAAATGACTAAAAAGATCGCGGGCCAGATCATAGACCATACGTTGGCCACCTTGGCTCCACGACAAGCCAAGTGCAACGGAAGCGATCGTGTTGAGCGCAAACAGCACTACACTGCTCACGGCTGCCAAAATCACCAATTGGTAGGGCGTTCGCGCTTGTCCCGTGGCATCAATTAGCGGTGTGAGGAAAGCCGGCAGCGTCGCGCCGCTGAGTCCGTAATCCACTAGCAATTTCATAGGCCAGGGCTGCAAAGCGGCGAGCCCCGAACTCAGCCCCGTCAGAAAAAAAATCGCAACGAGCCATCGCCATTGTCGGAGCATGTACGGTATCAGTCGCCAATATCGATGCATCGAAGCTCTAGTCAATTCGCAGCGGAAAGGAAAGATTCAGTTGCAGTCTGTGCTCGATTAACAAGATCGAAGATTACCAGACGTTCGTTATGCATCTTGCACGGGTAATGGGCAACGAGGTGCTCATGCAACCCTGTATAAAATTCCAGCCACCAAAAAGCTGGCCAGGCAAAAACCAGGAATCGTGCCCCAGCTTGGCGCTGTCGTTCGCACTCTTTTATTGCCTCAGCGTCGTCAGAGGGTGGTCCCCAATATTCTCCCTCGCGCTCCATGAAGGGAGTCGCATTGCGGTTTCCTACCACTTCATCGCTCAACAGATTGTCATCGACGAAAATTAACTTTTCTGTCGAGGCTATCAATGTTTCGAGTTCGATTTTGGCGGTAGCAATATTTTGGTGCCACTCAAGTTCTTCAGCTGCCTTGAAGACGGCTTGGTTGTTCAGACAATCGCGTAGAGCTAGTGTTAGAGCGGGATCGCGGGCGGATTGCTCGAGCGCAGCTAGATTTTCCTCAGCAAACTTATGCGCCCCCACAGTTCGCAGCCGCATTTGATCGACTTCGCCGAGGTCCAGTGGTCTATCAAAGGTTGTGCAGCGATGAAGTACGCCTGCAAGTCGAAGGGCAATCATGGTTCTGAGGCACTTCTCGCACTGGCCACAATTGTATTTGCCACCCTGGTACTCCCAGCAAACGCGAAGATGGCGTAGGGCTACCTCATGGGTAGCGAAACTTGCAATTTTCTCGACTCGGGTCGCCTCGCAGCCGTCATGAATCAAGGTCATGTACTCCGTGCTCCAGAGAGGATCTAGCAGCGGATGGGAACCCCATGGAAAAAGATCCGCATAGGAATAACTGGATGGAATGAATACTTGAGACAACCCAGGGCTAAGGAGAAGGGCCACACTTGCTAGAGCCCCACCATGCGTAAATCCCCAGTCTAAGTAGCGATCGGTAAATGAACGCAGATTGGATTCGACTTCGATTAACGGCACTCGCAATTGTTCGGCCGCTTGATGAAGCGATTTTGTAACCGACGACAGCATGTTTGTCTCGCTGAGGGGAATGTCGAATCCATGCACAAAAATGAGATTGGTGATATGACTAGCCTGCTTGATGGCTGAGTAAAACGAATCGACTCCACCCGAGAAAAAGCAGCCGACGCCCGACGTGGGCGGTCGTTGCATTTTCTTTTCTGAAGCTTCAATAGAGACGATACGTAGCGTCCGATCCCAGCCGTGGAAGATCTCCTGAATTTGCTGGAATTTGAACAACAATAGTGGCGAAACCGCGTCAACGGTACGTAGCGGCAGACCCGTACGCATTGCCGCAAACAGGCTCAACACTACAAAGGGCTCAACATCGTCGGAGACCGACGCCTGTGTTCTGTACCAAACAACATGCCGTTCACCGGCAACAGAGATTTCAGC
>JAYTVL010000339.1:0-17929 GCA_043744075.1 Pirellula sp.
AAGCCGGCGCTTTCACACAAAACGTCAAGATGTGCGGCTCGAAGATCGCTTGGGTGACGAACTGGATCGATGGTCGAATGGAGTCGCAACTTGGCTCAACCCGGAGGGGAGCTCACCAAGTCAGCAGGCCTCTCGACGCGAACAAGCAGTTGTGCTTGCCAATGCGTTGGCCGAACTTCGTTCGGATTATCGAGAGATCATACTTCTGAGACACTTTCAAGAGTTACAGTTTTCAGAAATCGCACACCGGATGGGACGCTCGGTCGACAGCGTCAAGAACACTTGGGCCAGAGCGATTGCGAAACTGCGCACGTTGATCATTGAGCCATCCTCATGACCGAAAAACACAAGCCAGAATCGATAACAAACGAGTCGGCCTCTGGCAATCCGCAACTTGCCAAAGCGATGGAAGAATACCTTGCCGAGTTGGAGTCTGGCATCCAGCCCAATCGTGAGCGGTTTCTTACTCTTTATCCTGACATTGCAGTCGAGCTGGCCGCATGCCTTGAGGGGCTCGACTTTATCCATTGCGTAGCTCCACAATTGAAAGATGCAGGGCGAGGGCAGTCGCAGGCTCCAGAACGAATTCACCCGCTTGCTACCGTTGGCGACTTCCGAATTGTTCGGGAGCTCGGCCGCGGTGGAATGGGCGTGGTGTACGAAGCCGAGCAATTGTCGCTGGGACGGACCGTGGCCCTAAAAGTGCTCCCGTTTGCAGCGATGTTGGACGAGCGGCAGCTAAAGCGGTTCCAAAACGAAGCCCGAGTCATGGCTTCGCTAGATCATCCTCATATCGTGGCTGTCCATGGTTTCGGAGTCGATCGTTGCGTCCACTACTACGCGATGCGCCTGATCGAAGGCCAAAGCCTGGACCATGTGCTGCGCGATTTGCAGCGACGTGCGGCAAAAGAAAAACTCTCGACCGAAACAACCGGATCATTGGCCGCTGCGGAATCAACCAATTCGAACCCTAGACCCTATGACCTCCCCGATGATTTCAGTCGCAATACAGAAGACCGAGATCGCGTCAACATGGCTAATGAAACGGGGGGGACTGCGGATTCGGAAGGACGAACCGAGTACGACTCGCCATCGATCCATGCATCTCGCCGAGACACAGTTGCTAATATTTCGACACAAATATCCCCTGCTGACGTAGGGTACTATCGATATGTCGCTCGAATTGGGATGCAAGCTGCCGAGGCGCTGGGGTACGCACATGATAACGGCGTTTTGCACCGAGATATTAAACCAGGCAACCTTCTTCTTGACTCCCGTGGCTGGTTGTGGGTCAGCGACTTTGGGTTGGCACAAATCAAAAGCGATCTCCGTCTGACCGGCATAGGAGATGTGGTCGGAACGTTGCGTTACATGAGCCCGGAACAACTCATGGGCAAGACGCTGCTGGTCGACCAGAGATCGGACATTTATTCACTGGGCGCAACGCTTTACGAACTTACCACGCTGCGTCCACTGTTCGATGCCAGCGATCGACGCGAGTTGCTTAGGCAAGTAGGCGTAGAGGAAGCCCCATCACCTCGCCAGATTAACAAGCGCATTCCTGTTGCGTTGTCCACTATTATCAATAAGTGCATCCAGAAGGACCCAGCTGATCGATACGCAATCGCTCAAGATGTGGCGGACGACTTGGGTCGATTTCTACAGGATCAACCGATTATAGCGAGGCCACCTAATCTCCATGAAAAAGCCGCGAGGTGGCTGCGGCATCACCGTTCGCTTGCTTGGACTGCAACTGCGTTCATAGCAGTGCCTTCATGCGGATTGGCCGCCAGCGTTGTTTGGATATCCCAGGAGAGAGTCGAGGCGGTCCGACAAAGAAATGCATCACAAGAGCAAAAGACCATTGTCCTTGCACGCGAGGAATCGCTTCGCCGATTTCTCTATGCAACCGACATGAGGCTTGCCTGGCAGAACTGGAGAAATGCATTTAATAATATGGACATGGACCAAATACGGCACCTGCTTTCTCGACATGAAACTATGTCCAACCAAGAGGATTTGAGCAGTTTTGCCTGGTTTTACATGAAAGGATTATGTGGTCAAACCCCCCTCGCAGTTCTTTCTGGCCATGATGGTCGGGTCTATCACGTGGCTTTCTCACCCGACGGCAAGACTCTAGCAACAGCCAGCCAGGACAAAACGGCCAAGTTGTGGGATCTCGACACGCGACAATTGCGACATACGCTCCGGGGTCACATGGGCGAAGTGAACTGCGTCGCGTTCGCCCCAAACGGTCAATCGCTTGCGACCGCCAGTGACGACCGGACCGTCAAATTCTGGAATCCGTTCGATGGCAAAGAGACATTCACTCAGGTATTGCCCGAGTTCAAAATGCCCGTTCACCGCGTGGAATTCTCGACCGACGGCAAGCAATTAATGGCAGGTGAAGTTTCTGAACGAGAGGATGACGGAGCTGCCACATTATGGAATCTCTCGACGGGGCGACAGCAGGTCAGGTTGGAGGGTCACTTCCCGCTAGGACTTTCGCCTGACTCCACCATGCTAGCGACCACTAACAATGACAGCGCAGTGAGATTGTGGAATGTGGCCGATAGCCAAGAGCATGCTGTCCTGACAGGTCATACAGGCAAAGTTCGTACGGGCATTTTTTCGACCGACAGCCCAATTTTGGTGACCGGCGACGACGACGGTATCGTCAGATTATGGGGCGCCAACGGTGGACCAGAGCTGCATTACTTTCTTCTTTGGCAGAATTGTTCCGTGCATTCAGCAACGTATTCGCCAGATCAAATGTTATTGGTAGCAGGCGACGAGGATGGTGCAGTAACCTTCTGGGACACGAACAGTGGACGACGTTTAACTACTCGCGGAGCAAATACAGCCAGGGTGCGGACCGTGCGGTTCACTCCCGACGGTGGAACTCTCGTTAGCGCTAGTGACGATTCTACCGTGAAGATCTGGGACATAACAGAAATACTTGGCATGAAGCCCATACCAGACCAGGCGGATCCGATCACGTCGATCCGTTTTATTTCAAATAGCGAACTGCTATCGGCCTCGAATGGCAAACAGCCTGGCTTGCGATATAATGTTAGGACCGGTGCGGTACTATCGCTTCCTTGGAATGAAACCAATGGAGACGAGCTTTGTGTGGCGTTTTCCCCGTCCAAGTTCTCGCATCGGCAACCTCGGACGGAGCCGTGTACCTGTTCGATCAAATCACTGGAGTCCAGCGGCGGGTCAACATTAGCCTCGGACCAAGGGTCGAATCTCTGATCTTTTCCCCGAACGGCGGAATTCTGGTCGGCAACTTCCGTGATGAACTCCGCATCTGGGATACGACATCAGCAAAGGAGCTCCATTCGCTGAAAGTAACCAAACACTATCCGGGCTCTCGATACATCGCGTTTTCTCCGGATGGAAAGGCGCTTGCTATCCAAAGCGAAAACAACGTTTTGCGATTGGATTTGGCTTCCGGCTTGGTTCGCGACCTATATGGGATTAGCCATCTGGGCAATCTAAATTGCTTGGCTTACTCGCCCGACGGCCTGACAATGGCTACGGGATCCAGTGATCGGAGAATTAAGCTTTGGGATACACGGACCGACCAGCCAAAGGAGAATCTAAGTGCATCCAGCGGTGCCGTCATTTGCATCGCATTCTCGCCGGACGGCAGAACATTCGCAAGCGGCAGCGACAACGGCGAGTTGAAACTTTGGGATCTGGCCACCTCGCAAGAACTATTCAGTCTCGTGGGACACACCGGCGCTGTCCATTGCGCAGCGTTCTCCCCGGATGGAGAAACGTTGGCCACCGCCGGAGCTTCAGCCGACGGAAAACGGGGTGAGATCAAATTCTGGCGTACTGCACCGATAACGCAGCCAATTAAAAAGTAGCCATCATTTGTTTAACCCGCAGCCATAGTCGAGGATCTCCCGCTGGCTGGCGTCGATCGTCCTCGCCTTCGGCTGCAGGTTAAACTACTTTGCCACAAGGCTGCGTCATGTGGTACGATTGTACAATGCAAACTCAAACTCCTTCCCCGATACAGCCTACATCGACTCGTTCCCATATCCAAGTCACGCCCGGTGTTTGCGGAGGCAAGCCGCGCATTGCCGGGACACGAATCCGAGTGCAGGACGTGGTAATCTGGCATGAACGATTGAATCTCTCGGCAGACGAAATTGTTTCCGAGTACCCGCAGGTCAGTCTGTCGTCGGTTTACGCTGCACTGGCGTATTATTACGACCATCAAAGTGAAATCGATCAGCAGATGGCGCAGGGGCTGGTATTGGTCGAGGAGTTGAAACAGAACTACCCTTTTAAAATACCCACGAAGTCAATCGGTGATATTGCGTAAAACCAGCTGCCGATTTTTTGTCTGCGTTTGTTCCGTTTTCAGCAACGACACCGACAGGGATAACATGCCACCAGCTTTACGCTGGTGGTATTTGACCTTTACCCTAGTGCATCATCCAGTCTTAATCTTTGGGTAGCGGTTAATCGGGAGAGCGAGGCTCCTGCCGAGCTTCTGTAAGCCTTTAGTTCGGCAAGAGCCTCACTCTCCTGAGGTTTTCCAACCCCAATTTCTAGGCTGGATGATGCACCAGTTGCTAGGGTAAAGGTCAAATACCCCTGGCGTAAAGCCAGGGGCATGAATTTCTAGATCAATGCGACAGGACGTGGGTTTCACGAGCAACGCCAAGAGTCGAGCGCACGTCATTGCCAATCCTCAAGCATAAGCCCAGGCACGCGGCCGAACTCGCCAGTGTTATGCGATACCAAAGTAAGGCCGTTGGCGAGCGCTATGGCGGCAATCTGCAAGTCGTTGCCGCCGATGAGCGTTCCTTTACGAGTGAGATGCGCTCGAACACGGCCATATACTTCAGCGGCGGTATCATCAAACGGTATCGACACGAACTGTTGCCGTAACTGCTCCACTCGCAAAGCTGTAGTGGGTCGATGAGCGGGTGCGGAACGCTCAATACCGAATTGCAATTCACCAACAACAATAGAACAAATCACGATGCTCGTTGGCAGTTCCTGCTGGATTCTGGCGACGAGTATCCGTTGATTCATTCGCAACCAGCCGATGCAAGCATTGGTATCGAGGAGATAGCTCATGTGAGAGGCTCTCGCTCTTCCACCGGGAGTTGCGACGGCCTTTCAAAATCTGGGTCGGTGATGCTCCCAGCCATCGACTCCACCCACTTTCGCCATTGATCTTGCGTCATGGGAAGTCGTTCCGGCTCCACAGTGACTCGCACAGCCTGCCCTGCAACTTCAGTGGGAAGCGATAGATGGAGCGTCCCATCAGGTCCCACTGTTGATTTGATCACCATGCGGTTCATAGCTATTGTCCTTTCGGAAACTATTCCACTATCCATTGTAACTCGCTGTGAACGGCGGGAAGTCATGTGTTTCTTCCTTTGAGAGGCATACGGTTCATAGCTCCGTCCAATCATACCAGATAACTCAGTTTTTCTTTAGATCCTATCCCTTGTACGTGATCAATCGTCCATTGCGTCTACTGACAACTGACAACTGACAAAACAGCAGCCCTTGGGCCTCCGCCAAGACGAATCGGCAAAGCCGTAGGATCGGGGCCGGCCTAGATTAACCAACCACGGACGCATTTTCTTCCGCGATGGTCGGCATCCTGAAGCGCGCTCGAAGGTCTCATTTAAAAGGCGCTGCACACGCTCGGGGAAACAAACATTTTCTAATCTTGTCAGCCACTTATGCACGCATTCCCGGAAACTTCAGAAATAAAGCGGCGCGTTCCTACGCCGCCCGCATCTTCTTTAGTAGACGTTGTTCCTTTACCTGAAGTCCGGCTATCGCCAATCGGAAATTCACTGGTGAGACAAAACCTCCTCGAAACTCAATTTGACGTTCTCGGCTAGTTCGACGGACGAACAGACGGCAGCTTGGTTGCCTGACCTGTTTGAGTCCGCGGACGCGCGAGCGAAGCGTCGCAATTAAACCGATTTCTAGGTGACCTTCAGGACCCCCACACTCGAAGACTAACTCCTAAACAAAACCCGGCCGGTGAGGACTTGCCGCTAAACAACACCCTCACCAGCCAGTAAGTCCTACGGCGCACGGTCTGCGCGCTGCGGTCACATTTCCATTATAGCAGGCCGAATCGAAGGACCAACATCCGTGCGTTACCTCACTGACCTGCTTTTGCGATCCGTTGCCAAGATTCGCAGACGCGAATCTTCTTGCATGCTAAATCGTAGAAGAACTCGACGTCGACATCTTCGATGCGAATTATTGGAGACTCGGAATCTCTTGGCTGCCATATCATGGGACGGAGGTGCTGGTACGTTTAACTGGAACGACGCTGCAAACTGGAGCAACGACGTTCAGCCCGGCGCGAGCGACGATGTAACGATAAATATCGCTGGCGATGTGACAATCGTTCATTCTTCCGGGTCCGTCGATATCCATAGCGTTATTAGCTATGAATCGATTGATTGGTCTGGTGGATTACTTACTCTAAATGCTAACTCAACAGTCTACGGAACCTTGAACAACTCGGGTACTGTGGACGTGCAGGCAGGAGGACTGGGCATTGGGAACGGGACCGGCAGCGGGTCATTCAGCGTGGCAGCGGGGGCGTGGCTCGTGTTCTACGGCTCGTACTCGCTGACGTCGACATCGATTGTTACTGGGGCGGGGACGGTTGGGTTTGCTGGCGGTCCGTCTACAGTGGCGGGTACATACGCAGTCTCGGGAACGACAGAATTGGGACTAGGTAACGATGACCATTGCGTTGTCGACTTCAGCGGCGATGTGCACGACCTGGGGACTCTCTCAGTCCGGCATGCAGTGGTAGATTTCCATGCCAACTCGTTTAGCGTTACCAATCTTAACTTTCTCACCCAATCCGTGCGGGCATTCTCAAAACAGCGGGTGCCATCACGATATCCAGTGTATTCGACTGGAAAGGCGGCGCCTTGCAGGGACCCGGCACGGTCACTGTCCAATCCAACGGGACAATGTATTTACGGGCTGACCAAATTTTCGGTCTCGCACGCCACAACATTTTGGATGGAGTAACGTTGGTCAACGCTGGTACGGCTATCTGGACCGGCGGCGTCAATGGTGGAAATATCATCGCCGGGAACGGATCCGTCATCAACAATACTGGCGTATTCGATATCCAAAGCAATCGTTCCCTGCTATTCAACGGTGTCGGTGCTACACCCACATTCAACAATACTAGTGTGTTGAAGAAAACGGCCGGTACGGGCGGAACTGACCTACAAGGAACCTTGAACAACTCGGGTACTGTGGACGTGCAGGCAGGAGGACTGGGCATTGAGGCATTCTTTCAGAACGCTGGGAGAACCTTGCTAAATGGAGGCACAATAACTGCAAGCGGTGCGCTACAGATCCAATGGGGCACAATCGAAGGCTCGGGAACGATCTTTGCGAATTTGTTGAACGGAGGCCAAGTCAGCCCTGGATTCTCACCTGGGCTCATTGACTTGAAGGGCAGCTACGTCCAGACTTCAACCGGTGGGTTCAAAGCCGAAATCGGTGGTTACACGGCCTGGACGCAATACGACCGACTAAATGTGACTGGCTCGGTCATGCTTGGAGGCTCGCTGAGCCTAAGCGTTATTAACGGTTTCGCACCCGTTGATGGTGACCTGTTTACAATAATCGATAATGACAGCGTCGATGCCGTGATCGATACCTTCAACGGACTGCCGGAAGGGGCGATATTCTCGATTCCCGGCGGCAACCAATTCAAGATCAGTTACAACGGTTTTGGCACGGGCAACGATGTCGTCGTAAAGGCCATAAACCGTCCTCCCACGGTGGGCGACCCCACAGTGCCGGATCCCGTCGCGGTGAATACGATGATCAATTTGAGCGCGAACTTTACGGACCCAGATATACAGGATACACATACGGCGGTTTGGGATTGGGACGACGGCAGCACATCCTCGGGCACAGTCAGCGAGGCGAACGGTTCGGGTTCCGTGACCGGTAGCCATGTGTATTCCGCGGCTGGCGTCTATTCGGTAAAGCTAACCGTGACCGATAACCATAATCTTGCTGGCATATCCTCATCCTCGTACGTCGTGATTTACGACCCCAGTGCTGGCTTTGTCACCGGCAATGGCTGGATCAATTCACCAAGTGGGGCGTACACCGCCAATCTTGCCCTCACCGGCAAGGCGAACTTTGGATTCGAGTCCAAATACAAGAACGGGAACAGCGTTCCGACCGGTAATACAGAGTTCCAGTTCAAAGTGGCCAATTTCAACTTTAAGAGCACCGCCTACGAATGGCTGGTCGTCTCAGGTGCCAAGGCCAGGTATCGCGGGACCGGCACTGTTAATGGGACCGGCAGCTACGGCTTCGAGCTGACCGCTTGGGATGGCCAAGTCAATGGTGGCGGTGGAGTCGACAAGTTCCGGATCAAGATCTGGAACAATAACCAGGGTAACGGCGTCGTGTACGACAACATGATGAACGCTGCGGACGGAGCCGACCCGACTACAGCTTTGGGTGGTGGTAGCATTGTGATCCACAAGAACGGAAACAATTTGGTGCTCAATTCGGCGGCGAGAGGTACGCCAAGCGCCGCACCTCGCTTAACCGATTCTCAGCTTTCAACGGCCTTCACCGATGCCATCGCCGAATGGGCCGCACACGGTTTAAGTTCAACAGAACTGCAAGAGCTGCAGGAGCTGACAGTACGCATTGCAGACCTACCGGGAAATGCACTGGGACTAGCTTCCGAGTCGACCAACTACGTGTGGGTCGATGCCGATGCTGCAGGCTATGGATGGTCATTCTCGACAGTGGATCTGCGCTCAGGCGGAGTGGATCTCCTCTCAGTGCTAACGCACGAGCTTGGACACAAATTGGGCTACGACCATGACGTCATGGGCGAATCGTTGAACGTAGGTGAGAGGCATCTAGCGATGCAAACGAACCGAGTGATTCCTTACTATGCGGAACTAGGTAAGCTGGTGACGAACGGATTGGCAACACTTAGCCAACAGAAGTTTAACCGCGATGCCGATTCCAAGCTTGATCTGGGACAGGTTCGCTCATCATCGACTGAGCTGAATGATAAAGTGGATCAAACTTTTGCAGACTGGTCCGACGACAATAGCTGGGCAGTCGGTTCGAATGGGTACTCTATACTGGATGAGCCCCAGAGCTTGCGAGAACGCAAAACGCTTTTGTACGCGAATGACAAATTGAACGAAGATCTGCTCGATGAGTTGGCTATTGCGGTTAGCTTGTAGTCCCTGCTCTTGGAAGAACCGCGGTGGGGATGGCCTTCGCTGGCCTTTCCCCCGCAAATAAAAGAGCCAGCATGCCATGTCCGCAGTGAAGCGCCATCCCACTGTGGAAGTTAGCACATGAATTAGCGACTTCAACAACTCTCATGATATGCACGGTCTTGAGACGCACGAGCTTGACATTCGCGTTGGATGCATATAGCGTGATGACGGTTCTTAACATTAGCCGCTCATTCAAACGCTGCTAGGCATACTATGTCGGACGTTACTCAAATCCTTTCGCAAATTGAATCCGGTGATGCGCAAGCGGCGGAGAAACTGTTGCCGCTGGTTTACGACGAGTTGCGAAAGCTGGCTGCGGTGAAACTAGCCCAGGAGAAGCCCGGGCAGACGCTGCAGGCGACGGCGCTAGTGCATGAAGCGTATGTGCGACTGATTGGCGATGACAGCTTAAGGGAGTGGAATAGTCGAGGACACTTCTTTGGCGCGGCCGCCGAAGCGATGCGGAGAATCCTGGTTGAAAATGCCCGCCGAAAACAGCGAATCAAGCGCGGAAGCGATTGGCAGCGGTTGGAATTGGACGTACGCTAAGACGTGGTTGCATCAAGATCTACGCTGAGAATGCCGTTACCGCTGTTAGCGGGCTTAATTGAGTAGAAAGTTTTCAGAATTCGTGGCGGGGTTGACCGCTATTCGTCGCACTGTCTTTTGTGCCGATCTTTCTGTCCAGGAGTAACCAAATGAGCAACATCGTCGCCAACGCAAAATCGATCTTTCTCCAAGCTGTAGATCTTTCGTCACCGGAAGATCGCAGCAATTATCTCGACGTTCATTGTTGTCACGACTTGAAACTTCGTCGGCAAGTTGAAGTCGTTCTGCCTGGCGTCTTGCTTTCAGCCCGGACGGGATGAGAATTGCGGTGTGCCTGGACACGAGATTCGTCCCGGTTGACGAGAAGGGCGAGTTTGCGTTGATCTTCGATTCGAAAACGGGAACCGTTCTCCAATCTCTTAAGAACGAGATCAAACGCGACCTCGACAAAACTGACTACATCAGCAGCGTGTACGACGTGTGTTTTAGCCCCGATGGGAAACGGGTCGCGACGGCAAGCGGTGATAAGACCGTGCGAATTTGGGATGCCCAAACGGGCGACGAACTACTGATTCTCGATCATCCAAATCAGGTATTTTGCGTCCAGTTCAGTCCTGATGGGAAGCGGTTGGCTTCAGCCAATGGACACTGGTGCGGACCCCGTGTCGGCGAGGTGAGAATCTGGAATTCGTTCTAGTTTCTCGTTTCGAATGAACTGGGGGCGGGTCTTCAGAATTTCAGTTTAGCCGTCGCAATCATAGGAGGCTGAAAATCCGCCATCGTGGTCCGAGGCGGTACGATTCCTCCCGAAGTCACGATAAACTGGGAATGGGCCACCGTTGGGCTGGCTCAACCGATGCTTCTGCTGTCAGGTGTTTACTTACGCATAACAACGAAAGCTTGCTACTAATGTTGAAACTCATTTCACGAATGATTGTCGTTGCGGCGGTGCTGTGCGGTTGGCAGGGCGAATTCGGCTCGGCGGGGACCGATGACTGGCCGATGCTAGGGCGGGACATCACTGTGGAAATGAAGTGCTGGCTGGTTCAATCTTGCTGACGACTAATTCAGCTTCCTACTTCCACAAGGGATGGACGATCACATTACTGTGAACAACACGCTTAGCTGCATAGATGTCGATCATCTCGACGGGGCAAAATCGCTTATAAGGTCTGGGACACACAGACCGGACAAGAACTCTTGACGCTGAAAGGCCATGCCAGCAACGTCCGCGACATCGCTTTCAACTCCGACGGGACGCGTCTGGTCACCTCGTCAAACGATCAAACGGTGAAGATTTGGGATAGCCAGACCGGAGATGAACTGCTAACGCTCGATGCCAAATGGCCCGCTAAACTAGCCTTCGACGGCCACAAGTTGCTTGTCAACGCGGACGGTGCCGTGAAGATCTACGACGCCACGCCGCTGCCGGAAGTGTCGCCGCCGAAGTAGAAAGCCCGTTAAGAAAGTATCGCAGTATTCATGCTATCGACGATCGTCATGATCTTTTTTCAACGATCGACAATGAACCTTGAACTGAAGCCGAATAGGAAGCATGACTATAAATCCGGCCGGTAAGAATAAGCTGCATGCAACTTCACCGGCCTAGCTGATTATGTCATATCGACGAAACAATCATACGATGTGACGATGTGATTTTCATTATAAATCGAATTCGATCAACTCGTCCGTATTCCAATTTGAAAAAATTTCGTCTGTCGTGCCAGTCAATCGCTTGGATTGGGATGTCCCTCGATTCTCGCTTGTCGCCGGTTGCATGGACTGTTGAGTACTACTGGCTGACAATTGTGTAGCCAACGACTGCTCGCGGTCGGATCGATCGATTTCGAAAGTACTGCCGACACGGCTACGCACGAAGTCATCTGACAACTGTGTAAATGCAGAGTCAATTGCCTTTGATGTCATCAGGGGTGCCATTGCTGAGGTCGCGAGTTGCACGCTGTCGCCAGGCGGTGGGGGATCTGCGATGCCTTGTGGATTGGTGTTGCCGGCAGCCAATGCGAACGAAACTGTTGCAGCATAGGTTCCGGAATTTCTTCCACGGCTGTTGGCGTATTCATAAACTCGATCTGTACCGCTATCGACGATCCAAATACTCTGGCTAGCTCCCGACGGATCGATCGTCAGTCCCGTCGGTTTAGAATTGGCCGGGTCGATGGTCCAACTTCCGACCCAGGAACCGTTCGTCGAGTATTTGAACACTTGCATGCTTATGGTACCCCAACCGCTGTCGACGACCCACAGGTTGATTCCATCAGTCACGATGTCTTTGGGGTTTACATTGGCAGAACGTAGGGGAAAGCTGCCGGTGGCGTTCTGACTCTCGGATAGTCGGCTGGCGGCGCCGGCGTAGTAATAGACGCGATCTTGTCGAGCATCAACCAACCAGACATCGGTGCCGTTGGTCGCGATTCCCTCGATGCTTGCATTGTTGACCAGCGAGCCCGCTGACCAAGAGCCCAACAGCAGCCCGCCGTCGTTGTAGATGTAGACCTTTTTATTGGCATCGACCACCCAGACCTTGTCGCCTGCCGCAGTGCTGGCGGCGCCGCGCGGGGCAGTATTGCCGCTTCCGAGAGAGTAGTTTTCGACAGCATTTCCGTCGGCACGGTACTCGTAGGTACGATTAGCCGACGCATCGTCGACGACGTAGAACTTAGTCGGCGGCGTGTCATCGTTCAAGATCGTGACTTGCCCGGTCGTGTCGGCCAGCAGTGCGTCGCCCGACACTTTCGTGAGCGATACATAAAAATTCTCATTCCATTCGCTCAAGGTATCGCCCGTAATCGAAACGGTAATCGACTGAGTGGCTTCTCCTGGTAAAAAGGTGAGTTGCCCGGAGTCCGCTGTGTAGTCGCTTCCCGCCGCGGCACTGCCGTTTAGCGTGGACCAGTTAAGGACGTCCGTTCTTGTCTTATCGCCAAATCGGGTCACGTTCAACATAAGCTGGGTTGCGCCAGATGCGCCCTCGAGCACCGACGGATCACTGATCGAAATGCTTGTCGTGGAGAGGGCCCGTGCCGCATTCAAGCGGCCGCCCGTCACCGTTTTGCCTGTCAGCGCGGCTGACGGCTCGACGGTGGAAAAGATGCGATCTTTGAGCTCCTGGTAATTCCAATCGGAATGCATTGTTTTGAGCAGCGCCGCAACGCCAGCTACGTGAGCAGCGCCGCCAGAGGTTCCTCCTCCCGGTGCCGTTGGACCGGCCAAATCGACCGTGGTGAGTCCCCAATTCCAGACCGAGTCCATCCCATCGTTCGCGTTGAAGGCAGTAACCGAGATAATGTTGTCCAAATCAAATGACGCAGGATAGCGTGGGGTAACGTCAGTATTCGTTGAGTCGTTGTAGCTGGGCGCAACCACGAGATGGCCGGCGACTTTCGCCCGGTTGATCGCGTCGTACATCACTTGCGAGTAAGTAAAGCTTGCACCCCACATGGCCGAAATTGGCGCGCCATTTGCCACAGCGTAGTCCAGCCCCGAAGCCTGCACTGAGAAATCGACTGCCGTCTCGTTGCCGGGGCGGATGCGGACAGGCATCATGCTGATATACCAATTCACTCCAACCTTGCCTACGCCGTTATTCGGAATTGCTCCGATCCATTGCGTCATTCCAGTGCCGTGACCGCCGCTGACTGGTTTGGGGTCATTATCATTGTCTAGGAAGTCCCAGCCGACTAAGTCGTCGGTTTTTCCATTGCCATCATCATCGAGGCGGTTTGCCCAACGAGAATCTTGGAGTAGATCGCCGCCGTCGATATAACCTGTTCCGTTCAAATCGCTGACAGATGCAGCGTTTGCGGGGGCGTTCAGGTCACGAAAGCTGATGATGCCGTCGCCATCCGTGTCCGTTAAATTGGATCGCAGCGCGGCAGGTATCTCGGTTTGTTTCAGCCAGATATTCAAGTAAACGTCGGCATTGGTGTAATCGACACCATCATCCACTTCCGCAAGCACGGTCTTCATGCTTCCCGTCGAGACAGACCATGCCGCTTCCGCGTCGATATCGACATCGTATGTGCCGCCGTTCTGCCCGATGTTGTTGAGGCCCCATTGGATAGTGCTATAATCTGGGTCGTTGAAACCCGCAAGCAAGCACCGGTTTTCCAGCGTCTCCAGCAGCATCAAACGGCGAGCGAGGTTTTTTCGGTGGAGTTTTTGTTCTCGGCGAGTAGTAGTTTTCATTCGATCTGCTTTCGATGGCTTGCTAAAATGGAAACGCCCTCCGCAGCGCGCAAACAGTACGCTGCGATTGCGTCCCGGTCAGTGAGTCGGTGAGGAAGTTGCTTGCACCCTAGCCTCGCCGGTCGGGTTTTTTTTAGTTGTCGGTTGTTAGATGATATGCTGCTCATTTGGGTTTGTCTGGTACGCCCAGCAATTCGGCCGCTGGATAGTTCGCTGAGTGCTGCCTAATAACATTTGTTTACTCCATGGTGTGATTCAGAGTTCTCGAAGCGAAAAAATCGCCGGTCGATTCCTCAGCAATACATGCGTGCTTCGCGACCGAATTGGCTCACGCGAAGCTCAAAAATTGGAAAAATAAAAAAAGTCCAAAAGTATTAGCTGGTTCCTTTGCCGCTATCACCAATGCGAAATCTGGCTCAAAAATGGCTACCCATTCCGGAAATTTTTAAAATATTTTCGAAAAATCGTTGAAGCTAAACTGGCGATTCCTCAGATATGCATGCGTGATTCGCCACCGAAATGGCTCACGCGAAGCCCAAAAATTGGAAAAATAAAAAAATAGTCAGCCTGCGCGGTGACCAATTTGATCCCAAACCACTAGCCAAATGCTTTCAGTCAACACTGCGGTGACAACCCGCTAATCCAGCCATTGTCAGCCGAGGCCAATGTCTTGCCCTGGGGGTCGAAGGCCAGACGATGGTTCGACGAATTGTCAGGGACTTGGAGAAAGCAAGAAAGGTCGGCTAACGGTGGTACCAACGCCCCTTGGGATAAAGACCCCTTTTCCGGCAATCGCTCCAAAGCCCGTGGATCCTACGTCATCCGTCATTGCCTCTACTTGAGTGGAAGATGCATTTTGCCAGTCTGTGATGTCTGTCGAACTCCCGATTACCAGATTATCTAATGCAAGCATGCCGTTTTTGTTCGTGTACACATATCCGCGATTACTCGGCGATACGCATACATCACCATCAGAGTTAATGTCCGTAGCCGCCCGACCGGTTGTCAAGTCTAGCATCTGACCGTTTGTGTATCGAAAGCTATAACGTTTCGTGCCAATGTCTCTGGAGCCAACGAAGTCTCCGTATTGATTCATCCCAAGTGAAAAGACAACTCGGTCCGCTGAAAAATCTTGCCAGCCGATCGAAGGGGAGTACCTCGATCCGTTCACAAGGATTTGCCCATTGTCATTAAACGCCTGAACGTAGGAAGGTACGATGCCTGTTGAGTTAGTCGGAAACCATTGACCCATCGGAGAATAGTCATTGATTATACTGTTCCATTCGTACAGCGTTACGGCGCCATTTCCCTCTTAAGCGACCACATCGCCCCAGTTATTGATTTTCTTTGCCAACTGTACACCCGTGGGTAGGGGTGGCAGAGGTGTTGGCAACAACATGCATTGCGTCCAAAGGTCATTCGTTACAAAACCTCTCGATTGGCCCAAAACATTCGTTGCTTGCCCAACTATATGGTTAGTCTCATTGATGCCAAAAGCGGCGGTCAACTTCCAATCAGTCCGGTTCGCCTGTCCAATGATAGTTCCGACGGCGAAATTCAAATCGATGACTACACCTGAAGATCCACCGGCAGACACAAAAGCGGTACGGTCGATATAAGTCGTCCCGTCAGCACTTAGATTCCGAACTTCGCCCACGACGTGCCCTGAATTGTTGATATCCCATACCTCGACACTTGTTCTTCCGAGGCTTCCCAACCAAGTGAGATTGTAATGGACTGGGGGCAGTGGTGGGGGAGGGACAGGCTTTCCTCCTCGAGCTGGCGTAACGGTCATCGACCCTACCAGTAAAACCGTAACGAACAACGGAAGTGAGCGACGTCTAACAATACTATTTTCATGCATGTGAGAAAATCCTTTGAATTCTTGGTCTGCGTTAAATAGAAGCCGACTTCGACGCGCAGACCGTGCGCCGACGTCGGACAAGTCGGTGGTTGGCACCGAAGCGCTCACCGACCGTGTTTGTTCTTCGCTAATTAATCGTGATTGGTTATTTATTTATGGACGGAGATCTGGTTGACCTGTGACTCCTGATTTGATGTGTCGGGTATGCCCAGCAGTTCGGTCGCTTCCTCGCGAAAGCGGAGAAGCTTTTCATCTTTGGACTTGTTCTTTTCCATCCACTCGACCGCCTGGCCGTACCACTTATTGGCGTCTTCTTTCTGGTCCAATTGCCAATGAGCCATTGCGAGGAAGAACCTGTTGTAGTCCATACCGCCGTTGAATAGTTCCTCAGATTTTTTCAGCGAGTTGATGGCTTCTTGCCAGTCGCCGTTACGGTAAGCTGCGATTCCGAGCGCTTTCCAAGAATCTGTAAAGTTTGGAGCCAATTCGACCGCTTTCTTGGCGTGCTCCAAGGCAAGCGTGGGCTGTCGCCATTTCGGATCGGCTGCAGTTGCGAGGAGCGACGCGAGGTTACAGTATCCATAGGGATGTTTTGGCTCGATGTCGATGGCCTTCCGGTAGGAGGCGATGGCCTCGTCGAGCTTGCCCTGCTTCTCGTAAGCTTCACCAAGGTTCGCGTAGCCTGCGACATATTTTGGGTTTAATTCGATGGCTTTACGGAAGCAAGCGATGGCCTCGTCGAGCTTCCTCTGGTCCCCCAAGGCACATCCGAGGTAGTTGTTGTAGTCCACGTTTTCCGGACTGATTCGCACGGCCTCACGGAATTCAGCGATACCCTCTTCAAGCTTAACCTGCCGCTCTAAGAGCCCGGCGAAGTTGTTCAGAATTCCGGGTGAGTCTGGCTTAAGTCGCAGGGCTTCGCGGTATTCCGCGATTGCCTCCTCCGGCTTCCCTTGACGAGCCAAGGTACCGGCTAGGTTCGCGTGGGCGACGGCGTCGTTGGGTTTAGCTTGCAGCGCCGCACGATACTGAGCGACTTGAGATTCCAGGTACAGCTCTTCACGGATTGCGGCCTTGCGACGCGTTTCACTGGCCGCGTCCGCTTCCCCAACTTGATTCTGCAACTTGGCAAGGCTGTTGTAGGAAGCGACCAAAACCCGTTGATTCTCGAGAACCGATGGCGCTTCCGCGACGTTTTTTTCGCGGATGCCGATGATCTCCTCCCAGGCCACAATCGCTTTCCTCACATCCCCCAGGATTGCGAGGCGGGATGCGACATTTACCAACACATTGGAGAGACTCGAACGCGTTTCGGTATCTGATGGTTTGTCAGCGAGAATCTTTCGCATCAACTCAATGGACCTGTCGTACCATTTAAGGCCCTCGCGGCGATCAACCTGTCCGTTGCCGACTTGATTGTAGATACCTGCTAGACCTGAAATGTATTCCGTGTCATCAGGGTGCTCCCTGCAGAGTTGCTTATAGGTATCAATCACCTTCTCATAAAAGGCCATCGCCCGGGCTCGATCTCCAAGTTTCGCGCAAATATCGCCCATTGTTTGCCGTTTCGATGCCAGCAGAGTTTGATAGGCTGGGACGTCGGGATGTCTTGCAACGAGTTCTTCCAGCACGACAACGGATTTCTGGAACTGCGCCATTTTTTTGCCATCCAGTTCGCGGGTTGGCCCCGGTTCCGCCATACCGAACGACCAATAAGCGTCTGCCAATTGACTTCGGTAGTCGGGAACGTCTGGATTGTCGGCAATCAGTTTCTCGATTATTTCCGCGGCTTTAGTGAAATACTTCTCTGCGTGTTCTCGTTGCTCTCTGAACTCTGACACCGATTTGCTGCCCGTACGCGATCAGCTGGCTCAGCTGTACGGCGCCGACTGGTTCTTTAACTCGGCAGTTGGCATTAATGACTTAGGGCAGATTGTAGGTCGCGTGGAAAACCTAATTACAGGCCAGAAAAAAGGATTCGCATTAGATACATTTGGTTTCTCCAGTC
>JAYTVL010000340.1:0-17925 GCA_043744075.1 Pirellula sp.
CCAATCTCTTCAAAGGAACAACATCCACTTCGACTATTTGTATAAAAGTCGAAAGTTAATGCAACATCTTTTCGACAATTTTTCCACATAAATGAAACCCATTTTCCACAGTCGAGTGTCGAACGAGTGCGTCGTTGCGTCGTTTCGAGCGATCTATCAACGACGTTTTTTCGATCGCGAATGACTCGATGCGCTATGCTGTTTAATGAAAGTTTTTTCGTTGCAACAACATCGCTTGAACAACGTATTGAGTTGATCATGATCGCGAGTTGGTTTCGCATTATGGAATGAAAAACAGTACGTCTATTTTGATCGCGAATGTAAAAAACCCAATAAATTTATGGTTGATTCGCGTTTGCGTTTATCATCACGCGCTTTCCGATTGGGTTCATGTGATGCGACAAACATCGGTCGCAATCATGTCGCAATCAACCCTTGAACATGATCGTTAGTCGTTGTATCGACGCGAAAAAAACGAGACCCGCTACGTCGAAAAAATCGTTATGCAAGATCGTTGTTGGATCGATGCAGTCGAGTTCGAAAACCGATCTCGCTGACACAAAAAAAAATTTGAAATTTTTTTTGCTTTATCACCAATTTCGAGGTCCGTAACCGCTTTGAAGGGCCTGAATGTTGTTCATCACCATCGACGCGACGAACAAAGCGTTGAATGACATCCCATGAGTGATGCACCAATACGCGACAACGCTGCCAACAACTGCGCTGAGTGCGTGCGCCTCCATCAGTCCACTGTTGCGTTGGAAAATTCCGATAACGTGTTGTGCGATTTGACCTCCGTCGAGCGGGTAGATTGGTATTAGATTGATGAGCGCCCACCAGATACTCGAAGTCACCATGAATCGGATCGATGCGTAGACGAGAGGATTAAGCGGTGTACTAACGTCCAAGCCTAAGTATTGGGCTAACCAATTGAATTCAGAGACGTAGATCCCACACAAAATGGCCACGATCCCGACAAATGCAGCCAGCAGCAACTGAATGGCCGGGCCCGCAGCTGAGATAATGATCTGATCCACTTGGCTGAGCTGGGTTCTGCGTCCATTTCGTCCCCAGAGGATGCCAGCTCCGGGAATTGCCAGACCACCCATCTGATAAAGCACGATTTCGCAACGGATACCGAAGTACCGAAAGGCTAAACCGTGCCCAATCTCATGCACGAGGATCGAAATGAAAGTTACTCCAACCCAAATTGCGAGCACAACGCCAAGATTTACTGAGATATTATTTCTCGCGTACGTTGCTTGGATCGACAATGCCGAGCTATATCCAAGCGCAGCACTTACCGCCCAGAATAGCCAGGATACCCGCACAGGAAAGCCAAGGACTTGAAAACGCCAGTCATATTGGCTCGATTGAGGTTCACCAAGTAACATTTTGCCCCGATCCTATCTGTCTTTCCAAGTCCTACTCAAGATGTTGGCCACCTGCCAAAGGGTCTCTTCATCCACATTTAAAGGTGGAAGGATTGCAACTCGATCACTTTGAGCGCCGGTCAAATGTACCAGCACTCCTTGCTCTCGCAACTGGCAAACCCATCGCCTCGCGACCTCGGCAGATTCGTACCCAAAGGAGGACAAATCGATTGCGGTACATAGTCCTCGACCATCTACTCGACACTCGTTCGGCAAACTCTTTTGAATCCAATCGCGAAAACGATCCCCCACCAGCCGAACTCGCTCCAACATAATTGCATCATTCAATATGGTTAGGACTTCGATCGCTATTTTGCACGCCAACGGATTCGCTGCAAAGGTCTCTGATTCAATCCCTTGCCCTAGTCGATCCATCCGAATTGCGTCTCCTATTACCGCTGAAATGGGTGTTATGCCTCCGCCAAGCGATTTGCCAAAGACTATTAGGTCAGGAATCCAGCCTTGTGCATGCGAAGCAACCATGAAACCAAGCCGACCAAGCCCCATTTGGATTTCGTCACTTATTACCAAAAGGTCATGCTCACGTAGTAAGCGAACTAGCCTTCGGTAGTACTCTCCTGACGCAAAATAGTATCCCCGTGCACCAATGGCCGGTTCCATGATCATCGCAGAAGTTGTTTGACCATTTCTTTCGAGCCAACTTTGAGCGGCCGAGATACTGGCATTGCATTCCAAACAATGTCCGTCGCAATGCGATCCGCAGCGAGGATACGGAAGGACACCATCGCCCTCCAACTGTGCTTCATCCAATTGCGAAAAAACCGTCAACGCTGAGCTGCGCTGAGTATCACTGATGAGCGAAGTGGCCAAGGAACGCCCGTGATAGCCCAAATCAAATCGCATCAATCCGCCAGGTCGATTCGCAAACGCCACCTTCCAGGCAACTTCTACCGCTCTGGCACCGGTCGTACAAAGCCATACTTTAGGACTCGTCCACGTTGTGCCCATCGTAGATCCTGCCTGCCGGGCAGGATTGCTCTGTGTAGATCCTGCCTGCCGGGCAGGACTATCAAGCTGCACCGTCCCGCCCGGCATGCGGGACCTACTCACGACATCAACCAGCGACTGCTCCAGTTCCGCCCTCCAAGGACTATTGCCACCAGTACAAAACGTCAACTGTTTAAGCTGTTCTTGTGCGACTGCCAACAAGCCTGGGTGGGCATGTCCGAGATTTAGTGATGAATAGCCACCAATAAAGTCGATATAGACCCGTCCTGCGGTATCCCACACACGGTGCCCAGAGCCTCGTTCGAAAACTAGATTCGCGTGCGGATCGTGCGAACGACCGGCACCTACTGGACGAAAAGTACTGGACACTAATCTATTCTGCAAATTGGGAGGCCTGGGTGGCTCGAACTTTTTCCATCAAGGCTGGAATAACCTCACTAGGAACAAACCGATCCAATGAACGGCCTCCTCCAAGACTGGCAATCTGTTTGATCAGTGTGCTCGAAACATGTGCATACACTTCATCCGCCATCAAAAAAACTGTTTCTATGTCCGTATCCAATTGGCGATTAGCCATCATCATGGTGAACTCAGCTGCAATATCGGTGAGAGGCCTGACTCCTCGCACCATGACGCGAGCCCCTCTGTTTCGCACAAAGTCGACTGCTAAACCATCGAATCTTTCGACCGCCACTTGGGGCAAATGACGAGTAACGCGACGCAGCAAATCGATTCGCTCGTCCGTCGAAAACAACGATTGCTTGGCCGAATTCACTCCGACGCCTATCACCAATGAGGAATAAAGCCGTGCGCTGCGCTCGATAATATCCAAATGACCAAGCGTCACCGGGTCAAAGGAACCTGTGTAGACGGCTTTGAGTGGGCTAAGTTCTGTTGGCATGGTTCAGGTCACTTTAGAAAAATTGGGACTGTGTTTCTTTTTTGCTAAAAGTCAAAAATGAAAAGAAGTAAAAAACGAACATGACTAGCCCAAAAAGAATGGCGAAACCGATCCCAACATACATTGCAATTTCCATAATGAAAGAAACATCTGGGGCATTCGCGGGCTGCGGAGGCATCTGCTTCGTCATTTGCTCGACGACCGGACCGATCGAGAGATAGTTCACGACACAACCGTACGCAGTTTCAATTACCTTAAACACAATCATGAAACCGGCAACGTAACGGATAAGATCCGCCCCAAGCCGTTTTTGCTTTAGTCCCATAACTCCACCAGCAAGCTCGCATGAAGACACGACGAAGTTGACGAATCCTATGAATATCGCAATGGCCATTGCTCCCGGAAAAAGAGTCATTGGGTTGAATTGATTTTTATCCATCGCCAGGAGGAACAAAATTCCGACGATAACTTGGAGTGTCTGAAGCAGGCCGAGAGCACCAAGAACAACAAAAAAGATGCACACGACTTTTACAAACCCTTTGAGCGGCATTTTGCCTCCCTGTCCCGATGGTTTTGGTATCGTAACGGGCGTATAAGGATTGTAAGTTGGGTCCATACTCATGAAGAGAAAGTCCTGGTTTTAGTATTGTAGTTTTGCACAGTTGCAACCAATCGATGGATATCTTCTTGGTCATTGTAAGCATGTGTCGCGACTCGCAAACGTCCGTGTCGTACACTTAATACGATTTCTTCTTGCAACAAGTGTCGACGAAGTTCGTTTGGATCTGCTCCAGGCATTTCAAAAGTCAAAATCCCGCTCAAATCGCAATCCGATTTCGCAGAGCTTCTTGCACGGAACACGTTTGCCCCCGCTGACTTTAGACCATCCTCAATGCAAGCAGCATTTTCCAATACAGCTGTCGCGATCGGGTTATTTACCTGATTGCAACCGTGATCCAACAGGACCTGGAGACTTTCCCCAAGCCCGATCAAGCCTACGTGGTTGGCCGAACCTCCTTCGTATCGCGATGCATCGTTCTTAAGAACCATGTTTGCGGTTTGAAAGTTGCCAGCCATTTGCAAAGATCCCCAACCTTGCATCAGAGGCTCCAATCGATCCAAATTCTCATGTCTGATGAAAAGTAAGCCAGCACCCTCGGGCCCAAGCATCCATTTGTGTCCGTCGGCCGCCAAGTAATCGATCGGAGTCTCCTGAACGTTAATCGAGAAGACGCCTAAAGCTTGAATCGCATCGACGAAAAGCTGGGCTCCCGCCTGATGCACCATTTCACAAAGCTTGGCTAGATCTATTCGAAAGCCGCTAAAATAACCGACCCAACTGACTGCAACCAAGCGTGTCGTTTCGTCGATCGCACAGCGAATAGCATCCAATGAAACAAAGCCAGAATCATCGACCGGTACTTTCCGTACTTCAACACCTCTTCGTTCGAGAGCTAACCAGGGGAGCAGATTGCTTGAAAACTCATTGCTTAGCACGACAACGCTTTCTGTGGATCGAGCGTCATTCCAGCGATAACCTTGCGCAACCATGTTGATTCCGAAGGTGGTGTTTGGAATAAGTGCGATTTCTCTCAGCTGGCAGCCGAGCAGTTTCGTAGCCGAAACGCGTAGGCGTCCGGCGGCTGCAGACCACGCTGGCCATTGCAAATCACCGCTGAAAAGGCTTTGGTCTGTCCATTTTTGGATTGCCAGCGCGGCGGGGCTCGGAATGGGGCCTACCGCTGCATGATCGAAGTATGCATACCGCTTTGAAACCGGCATTAAGTCGCGAAATGAGCCTCGAACCGCAAATTTTGGAGTGTTTTTGTCGATAATTCCCGTCATCCTAGCCTCTTCGGGTAGCTTTTTGGATAAAAACAAAACGTCGGGAACTTGCCCGATGACAGTCGAAAAAGTTCAACTATACTAGCCCTCGGCCAGCAGAGTTGTTTTGACGACCATTGGCTCCCAATTTCCGGACAAAGAATCCCATTTGAAGACGTTTTCGAGAGCTAGATTCCTTTCCGGCGTAACTATGCGTCATTTTTTCATCACGATATCCTTTTACAGCAGCCACCCAGACTCTGGGAGCATCCCTGAAGAGCACCGAGGAACTTGATGCCCAGATTGTTGTGTTTAGGCGGTCTTGTGGTCGCTGGACTTGTATTCCTACTCTTTTTGCTCGACCTCATCATGAGTTTGGCTGGCATGGGTTCGCTTTTTCGGTACCCAAGCCTCTTAATGGATATCACATTTACGCTATGCTCTGCAATGCTCGGCTATCTATCGTGGATGTCGTTGAAGGAACTCAGATAGGACATCGGCAGTATTGTTTATGCCGGGAGGGAGAGGCTCCTGCCGAACCAACGCCAGCTCGGCAGGAGCCTCTCTCTCCCCACTATGGAACCGTGGGCTGGTAGATTTCAGTCTGCTGCTCGCCTTAGCGCAAAGACTACCATGCGATTCGACCCTGAAGCTTGGTCCGTTGATCGACCAACACTTGGAACTTTGGCCACTGTATTAGTCAGGCCAACCCAAACCGACCCGTCCTGCCTCGTTGTGCTATGCCACGGATTTGGCGCACCCGGCACTGACCTAGTAGGGCTATTCGAAGACCTTCTGCACCTTCTACCAGACAGTGTCGCTAAACCAGCGTTCCTCTTTCCTGAAGCACCTATCGATCTTGAAGACGAGGGAATGTTTGGAGCACGTGCCTGGTGGCGACTCAACATGGCCCAGTTGATGCAAATGTCAGCCACCAACTCCTTCGATAAGATGCGAGATGCGGTCCCGGACGGCATTGATCAAGTGCGAGAACAACTTTGCAATTGCATCGACCAATGTCGACAAGAACATCGGTGGTCCAATTTGCCAATCGTGCTGGGAGGGTTTTCTCAAGGTGCAATGCTAACTGTCGATACGGCATTGCGAGGTACAGTGGGACCAATTGTGGGTTTGTTGGTCTTCTCGGGAGCCCTCATCTGCGAAACGCTTTGGCGGAAAGCCATACTGACTAAACCGCTTACAATCCCCATGGTTCAAAGCCACGGGCTGATAGATCAAATCCTGCCGATTTCAACCGGACGTTGGCTACATTCGTTGTTGTTGGATGCAGGCTGTGATGGCCAACTCGCGGAGTTCAACGGACCGCATACGATTCCGAGCGAAGCGTTGGAAAGAACGGCCAAACTCTTGGCAAGCTTGCGCCTTGTTTGACTAATACTGCAGTTAGAACCGCCCGATTTTCAATTCGCTTTTGCAAGATTAAATTTTGCCTTTTTGCCGCTTCGTTTCCGAATTATTTGACTCAAAGCGGCGACAATTGTAAATTAGGATGGATGTGCGGCCCATGCACGAAATCATTTAAGTCAACCACCCTACCTAGAAATTATTGAGATTATGAAAGCTGTTTTGTTAGACGTTCCTGAATGCTTATTGGAGCAACGACGACTATCGGGTGCGGATCGATTGGATGAAGTTTGGGAAGGAGTTTTGCACATGGTTCCACCGCCAAGTATCGAACACCAGGATATCGAAGGGCGCATCGAAACGTGGCTTCGAACTTATTGGAGCCCCCTTCACCCGAGTCACCGTGTGTTTCATCAAGTTGCGTTGTCTGCGTCCAATAGTTGGACTGATGATTATCGCGTTCCGGATATTGTCCTATTGGATGAGCAAACCATTGCGAATTTGCGAGACACGCATTGTCAGGGGCCTTGTACGGTTGCCCTCGAAGTCCGCTCGCCCAACGACGAATCATTTGAAAAAATGGAATTCTATGCACGGCTGCAGGTTTCGGAACTTTGGTTTGTCGATCGCGATTCGAAAAAACTAGAAGTGTATGCATTGGCCGATGGTAGATATCGGCTATTTGAAGCGGATAGCGACGGCTGGATTTCCTCGCGATCGGTCGCTATTCAAATGCGAAGCTATGATGGCGGACTTTGTTTCCAAATAATAGAGCAACCTGATAGTCGTCGGTTGCTATAAAAAACTCTCAATAGATCCCTGAACGATGGTTTCCAAACAGAATTTCCGGCACTTGGCACTTTTGGCGTTCCTTTGCTCCAACGGCTTATCGACGCTGGCAGCTGAGCCGACTTATGATTTGGTGATCTACGGCGGAACCTCTGCCGGAACCATTGCTGCCGTTCAAGCCAAACAGCTTGGAAAATCCGTAATCATCGTCTGCCCCGACAATCACCTTGGCGGCCTGACCAGTAGTGGTCTTGGAATGACGGATACGGGCAACAAAGCAGTCATCGGCGGGTTGGCCCGAGATTTTTATCATCGCGTATGGAAGGAATACCAAAAACCGGAGACTTGGCGATGGCAAAAACGAGATGAATACAAAGGCAAGGGCCAAGGGACCGCCGCAGACGACGGTGAGTTCAAGACGATGTGGGTTTTTGAACCCCATGTCGCAGAGAAAGTCTACGAGGATTACATCCGAGAGTACGGAATTCCAGTCGATCGCGACCAATGGCTGGACAGAAAGAACGGAGTAACGAAGACTGGTGCACAGATCAACTCCATTTCGATGCTTTCAGGAAAGACCTATGCAGGTAAGATCTTCATGGATGCGACCTACGAAGGGGACTTGCTGGCAGCCGCTGGGGTCGATTATCACGTTGGGCGGGAGGCCAATTCGGTTTACGGAGAACAATGGAATGGTGTGCAAGTTGGCATCCTCTATCACCAACATCACTTTGGTGGACTCAAAAAGAAAGTGAGTCCGTATCGAAATCCAAGTGACCCGAAGAGCGGTTTGCTTCCCAAGATCAGCCCTGATCCGCCTGGTGAGTACGGTGCAGGTGACAAACGTGTCCAAGCGTACTGCTATCGCTTTTGCGCGACCGATCACCCGGAAAATCGTTTGCCGTTCCCGAAACCAAGTGGATACGATCCTTCTCAATACGAGTTGCTCGTGCGAATCTATGAGGCGGGTTGGGACCAAACGTTTGGGAAATTTGACGACGCGCCCAATCGCAAGACCGATACCAACAACCATGGGCCCATGAGTTCCGACAACATCGGCATGAATTACGACTATCCCGAAGCGAGTTATGAACGCCGCCGCGAGATTTTGAAAGAACATCGAAACTATCAACAAGGCTGGCTTTACTTCATCGCAAACGATCCGCGAATACCGAAATCGGCGCAGGATACGATGAACCAGTGGGGCCTAGCCAAAGATGAATTTCTCGATAATGGCAATTGGCCGCATCAAATCTACGTTCGCGAAGCGCGCCGAATGATCGGCCACTACATTATGACTGAGAACGAGCTGATGAAACATCGACCTACCCCCGATTCGGTAGGAATGGGAAGCTACACGATCGACTCTCACAATGTTCAACGTTACGTGACCCCGGAAGGCTATGTTCAAAATGAAGGTGACATTGGAGTCCCGATCCGACCCTATCCTATCGCCTATGGTTCCTTGGTGCCAAAGAAAGGGCAAGTCAAAAATCTCTACTCGACCATTTGTGTCAGTAGTTCACACATCGCTTACGGCAGCATTCGCATGGAGCCGGTCTTCATGATCCTTGGTCAATCCGCTGCCATGGCTGCGGCGATTGCCATTGATGACGGGTTAGCTGTTCAAGATGTACCGTATGAAAAGTTGAAGAAGCGATTGATGGATGCCGGACAGGTTTTGCAACACGCTTCGAGCAATGAACCAATGCCGACGAAACAGACGAGACTAATGCCTGACAAGCTGCCTGGAATCGTGATCGACGATGAACAAGCGACTCGACAAGGAAAATGGATTTCGAGCAGTGCGAACGGCGGGTACGTAGGAACCGGATACCGCCACGACGGAGATCAACGCAACGGCGAGAGCGTCGCACGCTTCGAGGCAAAAATCCCGAAGGCTGGCAAATACGAAGTTCGATTGTCCTACCCTCCGAACAACAATCGAAGCTCGAAAGTCCGGGTGGAAATTGTTCATGCCGAAGGTTCAAGGATCGAATGGATTAACCAGAAGAAGGAACCGGAGATCGACTCGATGTTTGTCTCGCTCGGCGAATATAATTTCAACGATACCAAACCAGCAGCTGTGATCGTTTCCAACGCTGAAGCGAACGGATACGTCATCGTCGATGCCGTCCAATGGCTGCCCAAGTAGGTCCCGCCTGCCGGGCGGGATCTTTAAGTAGGTCCCGCCTGCCGGGCGGGATTCCGCGACTGACGTCCTGCCCGGCAGGCAGGACCTACTTTGCCATCTTTACATGCGAAGCGATCTGCTCTGCTGTGATCTTAAAGTGTTTGTAAAGCTGATCGAAAGGAGCCGAAGCACCAAAAGTGCTCATACCAACAAAATGACCATCGGCGCCAATGTACTTGTCCCAGCCTTGACGTATACCGGCTTCGCAAGCGACTCGAACCGTTACATCTTTTGGCAACACGCTCGAACGATAATCCGGAGTTTGATCGTCAAACAGCTCAAAGCACGGCATGCTAACCACGCGAGTCATGATGCCCTCAGCGGCCAATAGCTCTTGAGCTTTCATGCAGATCGGAATTTCAGTTCCTGTTCCCATAATGATCGCCTGCGGCGTGCCAGCACAGTCGCTAAGCACGTACCCACCTTTTTCGGCTCCCGCAGCATTACCCAATTTAGTGCGATCCATGGTTGGAACGTTTTGTCGAGACAGAACCATCGCCGATGGATGATTCGATAGTTGCATGGCAACCTTGTAGCAGTGAAGCACTTCGTTGGCGTCGCCAGGTCGAAAAACATACAAGCCTGGAATTGCCCTGCAAGCTGCCAAATGTTCTACCGGCTGGTGAGTCGGACCGTCCTCACCTAAGCCGATGGAGTCATGCGTTAAAACGTAAAGAACTGGCTGATGCATAATACTGCTCAATCGCATTGATGGACGCATGTAGTCCGTGAACACAAAAAAAGTTGCACCATATGCTCGCAAGCCGGACAAGCTCATGCCGTTTAGCGCCGAAGCCATCCCATGCTCACGAATGCCGAAGTGCATGTTGCGGCTGCCATAACTGTTCGGCCCAAAGTCCCCTTGTCCGTCGAGCAGCGTCATGGTCGACGGAGCCAAGTCAGCGGATCCACCGATCAAGTTAGGAAGATGCTGAGCCAGCATGTTGAGTACCTTGCCACTGCTAACACGTGTTGCTAATCCCTTTGCATCGGCAGGGAATGGCTTGAGACCACTATCCCAACCTGCCGGGAGTTGCCTGTGGATAATGCACGATACCTCAGCAGACTCCTTCGGGAATTTCGTTTTGTAGTCATCAAAGAGTTTCGCCCAAGCCGATTGAGCTTTCTTGCCTCGCTCACCCATTGTGTCGGCAAAGTACTTTCGTACCGTGTCGGGCACATAGAATTTTTCGTTTTCTGGCCATCCGTAGGCCTTTTTTGTCAGCTTAATCTCTTCTTCGCCCAAAGGTGCACCATGTGCGTTGTGCGTATTCGCCTTATTCGGAGAACCAAAGCCAATAACCGATCGGACAACAATCAACGTCGGTTTGTCGGCGGTCGCCTTGAACGCATCAAAGGCTTTTTGGAGAGCGACTAGGTCGTTAGCATCCTCGACAAGAATCGTATTCCAACCAAGACCTTGGAATTTCTGGCTCGCGTTCTCAGTGAATGCAAGATCGGTATGCCCCTCGATCGTGATACCGTTGTCATCGTAGATCCAGCAAAGATTCGATAGCTTCAAGTGTCCGGCCATCGATGCAGCTTCCGATGATATGCCTTCCATCAAATCGCCGTCGCTGCACATCGCATAGACATCGTAATCAAACAGATCGAAGCCAGGTTTGTTGTATTTGGCAGCCAAGTGCTTGCTCGCGATGGCCATCCCAACTGAATTGCCAATGCCTTGCCCGAGGGGACCGGTTGTCGTCTCGATACCGGCTGCGTACCCCAGTTCAGGGTGGCCGGCACAAGGACTATGTAATTGGCGGAAGTTTTTGATGTTTTCAATCGTGATCGATTCGTCGCCGGTCACTTTTCCGTGGGCGTCGATGCCGCGGATGCCAGCCAAATGGATCATCGAATAGAGCAGCATCGAAGCGTGGCCACAAGACAATACAAATCGATCGCGATTTGGCCATTCCGGGTTCATGGGATCGTAACGCAGCGCCTCTGTCCACAATTGAAATGTAACGGGGGCCAACGCCATTGGAGTACCTGGATGGCCGCTATTTGCAGCTTGTACGCCATCCATGCTAAGAGTTCGAATAGTGTCGACGGCTAGTTGGCGAAGCGTGTGAGTGGGTGCGTTCATCGGTTCGGCTTTTGGAATTGTTGGGAAATCGGTTCAAGACTGGAGATTTGCCATAGACTTGTAGGTCGCGAGGATAACGATTTCCGCAGGATTTCGCAATCCAGGGTCCAAACAGGCCTCAAAAACCAGTTCTGAAAATCGGGGAAGTGCTCGGGCTGGCTTGCCTCATCGAGAGACTGCTACCGAAGAACCGTTCACGGGAGATATGCGGTTTTTTAAGCAAGCTTACTTTGCATCCCGCACAAACTGGTTCATCCAAGCGATCATTTCAAACTGCGTATGCAAAACCGATTGGCGAGCCCGATATCCGTGGCTTTCGTAAGGCAACATGACTAGTCTTGTCGTGCCACCGTTCCCTTTTACCGCTTGGAACATCCGTTGGGATTGAATCGGAAATGTGCCAGGGTTATTGTCGTTTTCTCCATGCATAAACAGAATTGGCGTCTTAATCTTGTCCGCATTCATAAAAGGTGAAACATTGGCATAGACCTCTTTGGCATCCCACAAAGGCCGCCGTTCGGACTGAAAGCCAAATGGAGTCAAGGTGCGGTTGTAGGCTCCGCTACGTGCGATTCCACCTCGGAATAGATTGCTATGGGCCAGCAGATTAGCGGTCATGAATGCTCCATAACTATGGCCACCCACGCCAACGCGACTACCGTCCGCCACACCCATTTCAACTGCTTTATCGATGGCAGCTTTGGCAGCTCCCACAATTTGTTGGATGAACGTATCATTCATGGTTTCTGGATCGCCGATCACAGGCATGGTTGCATCATCCATGATCGCATACCCTTGCGTCAGCAGTGTCAAATGGCTAAGTCCAGCGATACGAGTGAACTCGGAGGGATTGGCAGACACTTGACCGGCCGTACTTGCATCGTTGAACTCCAATGGATACGCCCAGACAACTAACGGCAAGCGTGTGCCTTGCACGTAGTTAGCTGGCAGATAAAGCGTCGCGGACAAAGGTACGCCATCGCTGCGTTGGTACTTGACGATTTGCTTTTTTATTTCGCGTATTTGCGGTATTGGATCTTTGAAGTCTGTCAGGGCAACATCGGAGTTTGCGAAAAGATCTCTCAAATAGTAATTCGAGGGACTGGATGGCGATTCACGTCGCGTCATGAACAACGGCTTGTCGGTCTCGTCAGTCGAAAGTATTGAGACGACGCTCTCCAGGGTTCCCGCAGTGCAACGCCACAATCGTTCGGTTTCGAGTGTCTCCAGATTCCTTCGATCGAGAAAGGGCAAGTTTCCTTCCGGGCTGGCTCCTTGTCCTGCCAACCATACCCATTTCCCTACTTGTTGAGCTACCGGAAAACCCGTCTTGTCCGATTTGAATAGGATACGTCCTGGGTCGCCATAACGATCTCGCATGCTCCTGTCGACAACGATCTTAGGTTTCTGGTCCGGTTGGTCTGTGTCGTACAACAGGGACCTAACCCATCGTCGGTCGCGATCCGCTTCGGTTGCCATAAGCCACGATGCTTTTGGAAACGATGCGAGTCCGCCGTAACGGTGTTCCAGTCGAATCAGGTCGCGAGGAATGCCAGTAAAAGGGAAATCAAGGGATTTGATCTGGTCACGGAACGGTACTTTCTTGCGTGGGTCACCATCGTCTAGAGCTTCTGTCCATACAAGAGTTGCAGGATAACCGGCTCGCCAGTTTACCGACCGAGGCCCAACGCGAACGCCCTCAATTGGAATATTTTCCTCGAGCGGTACATCGGCAACTTGATACAGCAATTTGCCATCGAGATTCCAAACCTGAATCGTGTGGGGAAATGAACGTGCCGTCAATAGATAGGAAAAGGGTCTGTGGATCGTCCTAACCAATAGTTGATTGCCATCTGGGGAAATAGCTGCCGCATCGATCAGGCCTGGCTTGCCGATTTCAATCCCAGGTGCATTCGCTTGCAGGATCGCGAGCTGGGACGTTCCATAATATTCGAACAATTGTTCGTCGTAGGCGTTGGACAACAAGTCTTGGTAAGTTCGTATTGGTGAAACGTTTCCAAAGGATTCCTGGATATTTGGTCCAAGGGGTGCTTTGGGGGCAATGGGTTCGGGGTCTCGCGAAGCGGGAACCAAGTTGCACAGGATACGTTTTCCGTCAGGCATCCACTCAATGGATCCCAACACGGTCGAAAGTCGATCGGTTAATCGAATGGGCTGATCGGGTTTGTCGATTGAGACCCACCAAAGCTGGGTTCCCGCTTCGGTAATATTTGTGAAGACGAATGAATGCGAATCGTGCGACCAGCTTATCGTGGCAATGCGAGCAGGTTCTGCTATCGGAATGCGAATCAGTGTTGATGATTCTCGTTTGCGCAGCGAAAGTCCCCGAAAGAAGTCTGTCTGAAATCCTCCATTGGCAATCGGATCGACGCGCATTCCGGCTACCCCAACCCAACGTCGAGCCAAATCCGCGATATCCGGCATGGCATTCCTATCGATGTACACCATCCATCGAGCATCTGGACTGAGGGATACGGAGGGCTCAGGCTTTGCATCGACAATATCAATGACTTCTTGTGGTGGTGTCCGATAGGCAGTTTGACCCTGCGAGGGAGACGGCATAATCGAGATTTCAAAAAGGTGAAAAGCAAACGTGAGAATCGGGACAACGGTTCGGCAAAACATAAGCTTGCACCAGCCTGAAAATGAAACTATCGAAAGGGATCGGTTGGATTGAAGAACTGCACTCATGCAATACGAGAAAGCACTTGCACCCATGCAGGCTGCGACAGCAACTCTGGAAACTTAACGCGCCCCGCGGCAATGTGTTCCGACCGCCCGTGCTTTTCAAGATCCTCGCGACTTTCCCATTCCTCGATAAAGGTTAACTTGGTTGGGTCATCCAGGTCTACGTGGAGATCGTACCGTAAACAGCCCTTTTCTTGACGGGTGGGGGCAACGAAGCTCTCGAGTACAGCACGCAGCGCACTTTCACTCCCCGGTTTTGCCTGCAAATGGGCAACTACATCGACCTTCATATATTCCCTCTCGAATCTTGACGCATTCTTGAATTACGTTAGTCCAACTCCACATAAAATACTTTCGGTACAGCATTATAGCAAAAGAGTGAACGACCAATGATTGGCTGTCTCTTCGAGGTCTCCATCGCACCAATTTGATGGTCAATATCTTATCGAAAAAAGTCGGTTGCGACTCATGTTTAACCGATCGAGGCCAAAAGCCTCGATCGCGGGCGTCCTAAAAACGGCCAGCCTGATCGAAGTCACTCTGAGGAGGGGAATTCGAGCGCGCGAGTACGTGCTCAACGATCAGGGAAAATTAATTATCCCGGATTAGCACCAAAAAACGCAAAGCTTGGATAATTGGACCGAATCGGGGATAATAGATTTGACAAATCAGGGATAACTCCCCGAAAATTCACGGATAACTTCTCCAAATAGGGATAATAATAAGTTCCGCAGCAACGGCTAGATTGACGGCTTACATCAAATGGACTTAAGACCGCTAGACATTCGTAGTAATGTCTCGATCGACCACACGTACTTTGAGACCGCGCTTCCATCGCCTCCGCATCTTGACGTTCTCGTCGTCCGATTTTCCGGAACTTCAGGTTTCGGATGCGCCAATAACTCTGACGCAATCTACATGGACGCCATGATACGAGCTGGAATCGCTGCGTTCGATTCAGTTGGCGTCATTCTCGATCTACGTGAGATGGCCTATGAATGGGGTGACACGATGCTATGCCCATTTGCCGCCGGCTCCGGCCATTACGTTGACTCGGACTTGCCAATTGTGGCTGTCGTCTCGGACGTCAATCGTAAAGGTCTTACGTCACTCATGACGGAAGAAGCCCTAATTGACCCGACAACTGTGCTCTTTGATACAATGGACGCCGCACTCACTCGCCTCAATTTTCTGTACTATCAGTCTGCCGCCAAAACATAGTGGCGGAACAAAATGTTGGACCGAAGCCCCCGTTTCGAAATGGAAGCCTTGTTGCCGGGGGCTCGGTCAACATCGGCGTTCCCTCTCTCTAGCGGATCGAACATCGCATTGATTGCAGCTTCCAAGAGCCTGTGCTCGTATTCCGAATCGCGACGGCAATCAGCGAGAGTTTGAGACGCCATCGAAAACCAAAACCATGGAACCGTTTTTTCTCGCAGTCTTAGACGGTCACCACTTAGCGTGGCGACCATCTCTGTGTGAAGTGCAAACCGGACCACATCGCTCATCGCAAGTGCAGCGCGTCGCGCCCTCACCCCCGTCCCCTCTCCCGCGCGCGGGAGAGGGGTGCCGAAGGCGGGGTGAGGGTTTGCTCGCACGTCTAGACGGAAAGTGGTATGATGACACCTCTGGACCGAAGTCCAAGACCCAAATGCGCTAACCTCGGTATTGTGCTGCTAATCGTGATCGAAAACCAACCATTATTGCTAGAGGCTTGGAATGACTTTTTCGGCAATTGAACAGGTAGCTGCTAGCATTGCTGATGTCGCCATTGACGACGACAGCGTCGTCGTTTCTCTAACCGATGGACGTACTATATCTGTACCGATATCTTGGTATCCACGACTGTCTCACGCTTCCAAAGGCGAACTATCAAATTGGCGACTGATTGGTGCGGGCAGCGGAATCCATTGGCCGGACATCGACGAGGATGTCCGTGTCTCGAACTTGCTTGCGGGTCAAAGATCGGGTGAATCCGACACCTCGCTGAAGAAGTGGCTGACATCTCGGCGGTCATGAACGCACTTAAGCCGCAGCGGATCGGCTTGTGAGCTCCGCGTTAGCTGTCTCAATCGTGAAGGCGTCGATACGCGATTTGTCTTGTGCGTACCCAACCATCAATGCAAGGTCGCAAAGTCGGTTGATACGGCGAGGCACTCCTAAGGTAAATTCCTGAATCAAATCCATCGCTTCTTCGTCAAACATCAGTGGCTTGTTCCATCCGACCGATTGCAATCGATGACTGATATAAGCCGCTGTTTCCTCTGTACCGAATCGTTCCAGAACGCAACGAACTGCGATGCGGTCTTCGAGAGACAGATGGCGTGCCAAATGAGACAGCAACGTTGGCGATCCAGACAACACAAGGGTCATCGCTGATTCCGCTTGTGTTAGCTCGGTGGCCAAATTCAGAAGCAGTCGTAGCGGTTCGAGAGAACCAAAACCTTCCAGCAAATGGGCTTCATCAATTGCAATGACTGCATGCTGGCTTTCACCTACATTGTGCCGCAAGATGCGCTCGATCGTTTCAATCGATTGTCCAATGCCGCCTAATGGTTCGGTACCATCGTGTGGTGCGATTTGACGAGCGATGTACTGCAGCATTTGATCGGGTGGCATAGCAGGGTAGACAATTCGCACCGTCGGTACAATAAACTCAGGCAACTGGAAAAAAACTTTGTCTAAAAGCATCGTTTTGCCAACCCCTGGTTCTCCGCAAACCACTGCAACAGACCGACGTGATTCGATCGCGAAATGCAATTTAAGGACCGCCGCTTCATGCGAATTCGATGGGAAATAGGAATTGGCTTCCGACCGACTGTCAAATGGTCGGCCTTGAAAGCCCCAGTGTGCTTGATACATGGGTTGAACCTATCAGTCCTTGGGTGTTGAAGGCCGATTCATAGGGAACGTTTACGATTGAAAATTCTCGACAAGTCCGATCGACGAAATCCCCATAGCTTGCAGAATACTCACCGCTGAATCGACTTTTTCCCTAATGCTCAATTCTGTATCGACTACGATGATCGCTGCATCAATGACAGTTTCCTGAGCCGCTCCAACCATATCCCGTTGCTCCAGATTGAGTCGGTTGGCATCGATAAATACCATGTCAAAGGCGTTTGCTATTCGACGAATCAACTTGGCCATACGATGCAGATTGGCATGCACTTGTTGCTGTGATATGACACTTGTCAAAGGAAAAAGGGTGATCCGATCCGCGATGGAGTGGATCGCGATTTCATTCAAAGGGATATTTTCAAATAAGCAGTCTTGCCAGCCCTGTTGGGAGTCGAGTCTCAATTGATCTATGAGGCTTGGACAATATGTGTCGCCATCAAGGAGGGCGACTCGCAAGCCTGCGGCTGCGGCACACCTCGCCATGTGCATGGCCACGGTACTGCGTCCCACGCCCCGTTCGCCGCTGGTAATTGCCATGACCTTGAGCCCATCTCGATTTGCGAGACTTAGGTGTTTTCCGATCTGCCGGAATGCATCCGGATGTGAGGCTTCGATTTGTTTGACGACTTCTGGCCAAAAGAACAGATCTACTTCCCAACTCGGATTGAACGCGACAGGTAACGGAAGACCCGACACCTCTGCACTCTTTTTTCCGTGAGAGGAGTCAAATCGACGCGCGATTCCCGCT
>JAYTVL010000341.1:0-17880 GCA_043744075.1 Pirellula sp.
ACTAACAACTAACAACTAACAACTAACAACTAACAACTAACAACTAACAACTAACAACTAACAACTAACAACTAACAACTAACAACTGACAACTGACAACTGACAACTGACAACTGACAATTCGCCAATTATTTTCGTCTAGCAAAAGTGAAAAGCACGGATCCCATAAACGCAAAGCACAAAACACCGAAAAGCTGGTAGCCCACATGACCAGCATGGACTCCTGGGACGCCAAGCGACTGAACCATTCCCGCGAGTGCCCCGCTCATTCCCTCTTCTGCGCTCCAAGTCTTAAGGAATTTTGCGACATCTTCATTCACAGAAAGCAAAGCAATTACGACCCCCGCCAAAGCACCACCAGCTACCAATCCGGTCGCAAACAGGTTACCCTTGCCAAGCTCATCTTCCGCTTCATTATGCTCGCTCTTTGCCTTCTTTCCGCGGTTCTTAAGCGAATCCGCAAGGCCTCGAATCAATCCACCAATCCAAATCGGCAGCGTCGTAGCAAGTGGTAGATATAGTCCCACTGCAAACGAAAGCGACTTGATCCCACATAGCTCCATCGTTATTGAAACAAAACAACCAGCGAGAACAAACTGCCAGTCAAGGTTGAACGAAAGCAATCCCTTGATCAGCGTCGCCATCAAAGTCGCTTGCGGCGCATTGTATTTCTCGCCGATAGCATGAGTGATTCCGTTGTCAAGCATCAACTGGGTTGGAGTATCCAAGTACTTAACAGTAAAGCCGATTACCAATGATGAAACAATTACGCCGATGAACAAAGCCAACTGTTGATACATAGGGGTCGCGCCAACGAGATAACCCGTCTTGAGATCTTGGCTGGTAGCACCTGCATTGGCAGCAGCAATACAAACGATGCTTCCGACAACCAACGCCATCGGCTCATAAAAGGTTCCTGTCCAACCGATACCAATGAAAACCAATGCCGTTCCCATGATGGTGGCAATCGTCATGCCTGAGATTGGGCTGTTGGACGATCCGATGATCCCAACGATTCGGCTTGCGACTGTGACAAAAAAGAAGCCAAATACGATGACGAGTCCGCCTATCATCAGTTTGTTAGGAACCGTATCGCCGGGAATACCGGGCAGTATTCCCATCAGCGCCACGAGACCTATACTCCCAAGCACGACAACTAAAATCGAGAGATCTCGTTCCGTACGAACAACGGTTGTCGCAGTTCCACGACGAAGGGATGCGAACGCCTCCAAGAAGGAGGCTACGATGGTTGGAAACGTCTTCAGGAGTGTGATGAAGCCTGCAGCGGCAACTGCACCGGCACCAATCTGCCGAATGTAAGCACGGTAAATCGCTTCCGCCGAATCCGCAAACTGTTTCGTATCAGCAGCCCACCCGAACTTTTCCGGTTTGATACCCAACTTAACAAGCTGGGCTACGATCGTCTCTTGTGGCACGAGCGTGGCCAATAACGGCGTCAACGCAAACGCTGCAAAGACGCCACCCGCCACTAGGATTCCGCTGATCTTGGGGCCAATGATATAACCCACGCCAAGATATTCAGGGGTAATCTCTCCAGCTACAGACGCCGACGGCAAAAATTTGTTGCCAAGGCTGGTTACGTAACGGGGCGTTTCCGCGACCACATGCACGACTTTCTGTAGCAATGCATATATGATTGCAAACCCAAGTCCAAAGAATGCGGTTGCTGCCAAGCTACCACCTTTCTCGCCAGCGATCAAAACCTGGGCACAAGCGGTACCCTCGGGATAGGGCAACGTATCATGCTCTTTGACAATGAGCGGTCGTCGAAGCGGGATCATCATCAACGTTCCAAGAATCCCTCCGAGAATGGCAATCATCATGATGGTCCCAACCTCGAAGTAGCCTTTGCCAACATCGCCGCTCAAAAAAATGAAGGCCGGCAGCGTGAAGACGACGCCCGCCGCGACGCTTTCACCAGCCGAGCCACAGGTTTGAATGATGTTGTTCTCGAGAACACTGGTTCCCAAGAACCGTTTGCCGATCGAGATCGCCAAAACCGCAATTGGAATCGAAGCAGAAACGGTCAACCCGGCCTTGAGCGCCAAGTAAACGGTCGAAGCACCGAATAGGATGCCAAATATCGAGCCCAGTGTAATCGCCTTAAGCGTAAACTCCGGGACCGAATTGTCATTTGGCGAAATGTACGGCTGAACAGCGGTGGCATCCGGTGAATCCAATTTCGTCGACATGGTCTTTCCTCGCAAAAAATCAGCAGTCTTGATAGTTCATGGTAGTTCGACGAATTGTCATCCGTTTCTAGCCCATCCGCAATAGGACTGGCGGAAAACCAACTCAGTGGGATGGCTTCCAGCCTGTCAATCAAAAAGTGATAGGCTGGAAGCGCTGGAAGCCTATCCAACTCATTGATCGCACGAGCCTCAAGCTGCCGAGCGCCGTGGCTGTTATTCGTTAATTCGGTCAATCAACTGCCGCAGACGGCCAATGCTGCGCCGATTGAAATGCAAAGAGAGCCGCGGCAGCTCATTCAGTTCAGGCTCGTTCGATTCCTCTGGCAGTGCGTCGCGTTGTTCAATTGTCCCAGAAACAAGAATGTCCGCGAACTCTCTGTTCATCGTCTCCAGCTTGTCTGCAGGCTGTTTTGAATTCATTCGAATGACCAAAAAGTCGTTCACGTAACGCATGCTATGGTAAACGCGATAGAACTGAAGTATCTCGTCGATAGCTTGGTCAGCGCTATCAGTCACGTAGTACAAATGAACGTCTTCTGGGCTGATCAGCTTTTGGCCTAGCAACTGTTCCTTGAAGAAGGACTCAAGCCCTTTCCAGAATTTTCCGCCCGGTTCATCTAGCAAAACCAGCGGGAACATCGCTTGCTTGCCGGTTTGAAGCAATGTCAAAACCTCAAGGGTCTCGTCAAGCGTTCCGAATCCACCCGGACAGCAAATCACAGCGCTACATTCTTTAACAAACATAAGTTTGCGAGTAAAAAAATACTTCAATGTGACGAGCTTCGGGTCACCTTCGATGAATCGATTGGCCGACTGCTCGAACGGGAGCATGATGTTCAGCCCCATCGACATTTCCCGGCCCGCACCTTTGTGCCCCGCTTCCATGATTCCGTTTCCAGCTCCGGTGACAACCATCCAGCCTCGTTCGGCAATCTTTCGGCTAACTTCGACTGCTTGAATATAGTTCGGGTGATCTGGTGCGGTCCGGGCAGATCCGAAAATAGTGACCTTTCGCCTTCGGCGGAACGGCTGGAAAACTTTGAATGCGTAACGCAACTCGCGCAGAGTGCGGCTCAGTATTTTTAGATCACCTCGAGTGGTTCCATCCAAATAAAGGCGATCGACCGTTCGTCGCATCATGTCGATTAGGTCATCACTCTCAAGAGCAGATGGCAATTCATCTGCCGGTTGTGGACGGGCCTTTTCGTCTTCGCCTAGCGCTTCCGGCTGAATGGGCAGCTCGGGTACATTATCGCTCATCAAGAGATTCCTAGAATGTTTTAATAAAGCCAACGGGTCCGGATAGGACCAATCAATAAGAACAGTTAGCCCGATGTGTCAATTACATTTCGTTGAGCTACTTCCCAGGAAGTTTTTACATTTTTTGGCAATAGATCCCTAATAAGCTTTTGTTTCTCGCTTTCCAAAAGCGAGTATTTGCTGGCCACGCTATCGTAATAAAAAGCCGCAGGCTTGTATCCCGTTACTCGATTACTGAGATATCCCATCTCAATGCCTGCAATAACGAGAATCACGGCGTCGGAAGTTTCAGAGTCCAAGACGCTAGACGCTGTTTTCGCAGCCAAAGGATAGTCTTCGCCTTCGATTAGGAGTCGGACTATCTGCAATTTGGCCTTTAGCTCATAGTTCCGACTGATGGCCTCAGCCGGCGGAAAAAACTTTGAAACGGCTTCCCAATGACTTAAGTCATTTTCAATTAATGCCAAAGCATACTGCCTTTGAATTGTGTTTTCTTTCCGTACACCTGCCGTCGTTCTTACTTGGTTCGAAAAGAGATCTTCTTGGAACTGGTAATACGTAAGAAGAAAACCGACAAGAATTGAACCGATGGCAACTGCTAACTTTGGACCGACAGATTTCGCAAATGACTTCTTCTTTGATTCAGAAAGTGTGCTTTTCTTCGTCAGCTTTTGAAGTTCCTGTGTAACATCGAGGTTGCTGACTTGCTGATGTTCGATAATCAGCCCTGTAAACGGAACCATCTGGTTTGCCTGCCCTGCCAAGCTCTCGTCAACTACATCTCGCAATGCTCTCGCTAATTCAACCGCCGATGCGAACCGCTCATCTGGGCTCTTGGCTAACAATCGATGAACGATATTCACGAGAGCAATTGGAAGATCAGGCCTGAGTTGTTCTAGCCGTGCGGGTTTTGTTTGCAAATGTTGCATCGCCAAAGCCAGCGCCGTGTCACCCGAGAACGGCGGTCGTCCTGTTAGCATATGATAGGCCGTTGCGCCCAGTGAATACAAATCACTCCGAGGATCCACCTGAAGCCCCTGGATTTGTTCGGGACTCATGTATAACGGTGAGCCTAGCGTTACCCCCACAGCCGTTAGATTCAACGACTGGCCTCGGGCTCTGGCAAGACCGAAGTCTGCTACTTTCACTTCGCCGTCGGGTGTTAACAGAATATTGTCTGGCTTGATGTCACGGTGCACTAAGCCAATCGAGGCAGCCTTCTGCAAGGCTGCGGTCGTCTGCCAAAGAATGGAAACGGCTTCAGCGAGAGGTAACGCGCCGCGGCGTTGAACATACGAAAAAAGATTGCTACCCGGAACGTATTCCTGAGCAATGTAGTGGATCGTTTCGAACTTGCCGACATCGTAGACCTGCACGATGTTCGGGTGTATGAGCGACGCGACGGCGCGAGCCTCTTGCAAGAAACGTTGTTCGTGGTCGCTCGAACCAACAAAGTCTGCCCGCATCACTTTGATAGCAACATGACGACGAAGCGATTCTTGAAAAGCGAGGTAAACCTCCGACATGCCACCTACACCCAAACGATGCAATATCGAAAATCCAGCAATAGTCTGATTGGTAAGGTCGCTTTGTTCTAAATTGGTGTTCATGTTGACTTTGCTTCGTTTCGTCCGGACTCCCAACGTATGAGAATTCGGGACTGTTCATAAGCTTGCACGTCGACGACAACCTTGCCATCCGCTATAGATAGTGTATCAAATTCTCGTCCCTGACAATCGACTCGCCATGCAAGGCCCACGTTTCTAAAGAAACGAAGTTTTGCAGAACCCGATTTGCCCTGCATTTCTCGCAACCAAATGCATGCGTCACCCAACTGTCCTGTCCAAGTTTCGGATTCTCCGTCAGGCCACAAACTTGGATCGACAACCGGTCGGAAATCGTCCCATGACAAGTTCACATTCGCAAGATTGCACTGTGCCAACCAAGCACCTTCATCTGTTTTGTCCTGAACGAACGGGTCTTCGACCAGCCAAGGTGAGTCACAACGGTCGAGAGCCGTTTCATAGGAACGTGGCCAGTCCAGACCGATCGCAAATCGCGATCGTGTGATTCCTCGGCTATCCATCGGAAGATAGGAAATCAAGAACCGCGAGCCGGATCGTCGATGCGCACTCAGCCCCTGCGGTGCAATGCAAATGCGGTGATCAGCATCATCGATTTCGATAAGCTCGACAGTCCCTTGCAGCGGCGATTGCAGCTTGCCCTTTATTCCCTGATGCCAAGCCGAGATATTGGCTCCCTCATTTTGCCAAGCAGTTCGCCAAACGCAACCGCAGGATTCGAGATCCAAGTTTTCGGCCACGATCTCGATGTCAACCCACCGCGCTCCCTTCCAAAGCGTATATCTCGTAGTGACACTTGCCACAGTTCCATCGGTATGCTTTGCACACCCTGTGGCCTCGATGATGCCTACCAACGGAGACGCCTCAACTAATTTGAGCCGAATATCTGACAATTCGATACAGTCGGCGTCATCCCATTTACGAAGTACGTCCGCCGAGCCTCGCACCAGTGATGTCATCCCACTCAGGTGGCTACCCCGTTTGTTTGCAATGAAGACGGATCGCAGATGCCCACGCTTGGGGTCGATTTGGATTTCCATGAACTCGTTCGCCATCGTCCAATCGGATTGCGCAATGCCGGATCTTGCCCCGGCCACCCGTTTCCAAAAAGAGGGTTTGGAATCGGCTTTGGCGTCCGCGACCGAGTTCGAACCATTCGCCTTCGCAGACCTAAATCGGACGAATCCAAAGGGGGGAATATCAATCACAACTCGCGACTTTCCAGCGTGAGACTCCGATGCATAAATTCTGGTGCAAGAACTCGAATCAACAGTGCCTGAAATGTCCTTTAAAAAAATGCGTTGCGGATGACTTGACGGATTTACCATCAAGTACGCTCGAATGCCGCTTGCCAAATCGGCTTGTTGAGCTGCGAGCTTGGAGCCTGCAAGTGTACCTAGAATGCGAGCCATAAGACTGCCCCTGCATTCAGCGATTCGATGGCAAAGTTCCTCAATGGCGATCGGTTCCTTAATACCGATCGGCTCGTCAGCGGTGACCGGTTTATCAAACCAACTGTCAATGCGGGAAAGCAAGTCGGTTATTTCAATTTGCACAGAGTCAATCGATTGCGAAGTGCCGGAGGTCTGATTGGCTACTTGGTTCCAAAGGTGATAAAGCGACCACAAGCGTTCAACTTGACTCCGTTGTTGTTCGTAGCCAATCAATCGCTTGTGAAGAAGGTGCTGCTCTTGCAGGCTAGTGGGGACTGGAACTTTAAAGGCATTGCTTGGAAAACTATCGCTCGAATACGGCTGCGTCGTAGATGCGAAATAATCTTCGGCTGTATGGAATTTCCCAAGTGCGGGAGTACGAGCAAGTACACGCTTTAGGTCATCCAAAGCCTCCACTCGAATGCCTGGCCAATGCGCAAGAATGACGGTGGGAACGTGGTGGTAGTCCAACTGACCAGAAAGCGTTGCTGCTAAGTCGATGTAGCTATCCGCACTCGCAGCATCCAAGACGTGCCCAAGAACGGTATCGAGCGACTTTCCATCACTGGAGGCTTGCCATCGTATCTTGGCTTGATCTTTCTCGGGAACAGTTCCCCCAGACCAAGCGGCAAGCAACGCACCTGTGTATCCGAACTGAGTGAGCCATGTTGGCGACGAAGCCAGGAACCCAGGCTGATATCGCGTGAATATCTTCGGAGGTGCGACGCCGAGTTCAACGTACGACCTAAGTCCATTTCCAAATTCGCGGACAATGGAGGACGCGGACAAATACGCATGTGGTCTTTCCTCTTCCAGTCCACCGACCAGGGAGCATTCTTTGTTCGAAATCCTTCGACTCAACCCTGCCCACGCGACCGTATTCTTGTCCTTAAGGGTGCCCAACAGTTTGGACGTCGCAATGATATTAAAGGGGTGATCCACGTCCAATTGACGGTCGAGCGATGGACCCAATGTACTTGGAGCGAGCAATACAACGTCAAGCAAATAGGCTTGCTGCGAGCAATAACGATCTCGCTCTTGGGACAAAGAATCGAAGCTTGCTTGCAGCCATCGTTCGGTCTCCTCAGGATCTTGCCCTAATGAAGCGCGAGCCGCCGAGAGCACCTGCTCTGTGAACATGATCCAATCGATATTCCACGAATAGCGAAGTTTTCGGGACAGTATTTGGATTTGGAGCACCGCGTAACCCAATGCATAGAAATCAGCGGCAAGAAGCGTTGGTTGCGAGTCTACTTGGGATTGACTCTCCGCCGAAGTAGTCACCGCCGCGAGAAGTAATGCGACGAGTTCAGGACGCGAAAGGGATTTCGATTCCAAGACCGCGCATTGGTTCATTTGGAGTTGTTCTCTGACCGACACTTCAAGTGTAGATCTGGACGCTTCCGGGCAAAGGACGAGTGAATCGTGCAGGTCAAGTGAGCTGCCATCCGCTTTCTTCCATTCGGGAAGCGTCCCGAGGGATACGAGAAGCCTTGGATCCCATTGAGCTGTCCAAGCGCAGAGAAAATCGGCAGCAAGTACGTGCCCCATGCGAGTTGGCAAGTCTTCCAATGCACTGCATGGGATTACAAATATAGATCGTTTCAGTTGGGTCATGTGCTTGCAAGAGTACGAGTAGGGTTGTCAAGAAACCATACTACCACAAGCATCCAAAACTGCGACCAGAAACACTCTAATTGTGGATCGTTTGCAGTGTCTTATTGCGACTTGTTTAACCCGCGCAGCGGCTGGCGGGCCAAACGACGTTTCAAGTGGTAGAGACTAGGCGACCACTGCCTGACGACCAATGGCACTCACTCGAGCCGCAACGCGCTAGTGCGTGGGCTGGAAGGCTAGTAATCACTGCAAATCCGGCCCTCATGCTAGCGCATTGAGGCTCAAAATTTACAAAGTGAGTGCCGTTTCCGCAACGCCCGCGATCGAGGCTTGAAGGCCTCGATCGGTTAAACATTAGAGCGATCGAGGCTTGAGAGCGTCGATCGACTACACATGAGTCTCAGCCGCTCATTGACAGCTGGGCCCTTGATGGCTATCTGTCTTCGCCGACCCAAACTACTGTCGAACGGTACATCAACTCGACCTGTCGGTTGGCGGGAGCAAACGGCCCGTCTAAGCTAGGATAAATATCCTTTGGAGAATCCTTCGATGTATCCAGAAACATTCGCCATCGGATTCCACGTGTCTGCGGAGGTATCACGAAGACTTTCGACTCTGGCGTTCCATTTAGCATTATGAGAATGTTTCGACCAAAACCATCTGGATCGTCGACCAACGCCGGACGGCCAAGCCAACAAATCAAGGTCCCATCAGGAGCATCCCAATGAATCGGCTTGCCAGTCGATTCAAACCAACTCACATCAGGCACACCTCGATTGTCTTGCGGTCGCCCAGTCAGGAATCGCTCCCGCCTCAGTGATGGCTGCAACTTTCGGAACTCAATTAACGATTGAGTAAAGCGAAAGATGTCAGGATTGCTTTCCAAATTGGACCAGTTGAACCAAGAAATGTCGTTGTCTTGACAGTATGCGTTGTTGTTTCCTCGCTGTGTGCGACGCACTTCGTCACCCATCAACAGCATCGGAACGCCCTGGCTCAAAAGTAACGAAGACAGCATGTTCTTGATCTGACGCACTCGAATTGCTTCGATGTTCCTCTTTTTGCATGGGCCCTCGACACCGTAATTGTCACTACAGTTATTGTTGTCTCCGTCCCGATTTCCTTCGCCGTTGGCCTCGTTGTGCTTTTCTTTGAAGCTCACCAAGTCGTTCATTGTAAAGCCGTCATGCGACGTCACAAAGTTGATACTGCAATAGGGCGCGCGGCCAGACTGCTCGTAGAGGTCCGACGATCCGCTCAGACGCGTTGCCATGGCTCCCACCATGCCCGAGTCACCTCGCCAATAACGACGAACGTCATCGCGAAAACGACCATTCCACTCTGCCCAACGCAAATCTCCGAACGAGCCAACTTGATACGCACCTGCTGCGTCCCAAGCTTCCGCGATAATCTTTGTGTCAGCCAACATGGGATCTTCTGCAATCAAATCCACCAACGGAGGGTGAGGCATGAGGTTGCCATAGCGATCACGCGAAAAGATACTTGCCAAATCGAACCTAAAACCGTCGACATGGTAATTGTGAACCCAGTGTCGCAAACAATGGAAAATGAGTTCACGGCAAATAGGATGATTGCCATTGAAAGTATTGCCGCAACCTGTGTAGTTACTGTAATGAGCCCCGCCGGAGTTGAGAATGTAATAGACTTGGTTTTCAAGTCCTTTGAATGTTAATACAGGGCCTCGTTCGTTACCTTCGCATGTATGATTGAAGACCACATCAAGAATGACTTCAATGCCAGCTTGATGCAATGCCTTTACCATCTGCTTGAACTCGTGGACTTGAGCCCCGGGTTCTTTCGAAGACGCGTATCCTCGATGTGGAGCAAAGAATGCCATCGGGTCATAGCCCCAATAGTTTGAACGTTCAGGTGCGTTACCGTGAACATCCAAAATCGGAAACTCATGGACAGGCATCAGTTCTACGGCTGTAATTCCCAAACTCTTGAGGTATGGGATTTTCTCGATCACACCAAGATAAGTTCCTGGATGTTCAACATTTGAGGTCTTGCTCTGTGTAAAACCTTTCACGTGCATTTCATAAATGATGCTATCGCTGAGTGATCGGCGTACGTGCCGATCCCCTTCCCAGTCGAAAGCATCGTCTACAACGACACACTTCGGTGGACGAATAACGCCGTCGGTGGTGTGCTGACAGCATCCAGCCAGGGCTTTAGAGTATGGATCGACCAATCGGGCGTTGCTGTCGAACCACTGTCCAGATTCCGGGTCAAATGGCCCGTTGGCTTGCAAATGGTATAATTGGCCTGGCTGAAGATGTGGAAGACATATACTCCAAACATCTCCCCAACGATCGTTACGTCGATCGAATTCGACTACTTCGGATGGTTCGCGGTCGTCCACATGTTTATACAGCAGAAGACGCATTGCAGTGGCGGATCGACTGAAGATTGTGAACTGAACGCCCCGTTCGGTGACGTTCGCTCCGTATGGCAATCGATAGGCAAATTGTAATTCAGGAAGCGGATGCCGCATGAGCATTTGAAGTTGAGTGTCCTTTCCAGTCCAGGATGGGCGGGTTAGTTGACAAGGCAGACCAACCTTAGCACGCTGAAATTCAAAAACTGGAGCGGAAGACTATGGAAAGACCAAGAATTGTACCACAATGGGTCCAGATTGTTGTCCTAGCTAAACCTTGACGCTTGCAGGTAATTTTCACAGCTAAGGATTCCTGTTAGGCGACGGGCAGACTGAACGGTACCAGGCCATCGGGTGGCACGCTCAGAGGCTGTGATTTTATAGTACCAATCACACGCCGTGTGATTTTCGCAATTCAAAAACCCTTGGTTTTTGAGGCAACATCACACGGAGTGTGATGGGTACTTTAACACGCCCTTCGTACCTCAGGGCGTGCCACCCCTCAGAGCATGCCACTCAATTTACAGGTAGTTTTCCAACTGCCGCTCGCCTTAGGAAGCCGTCAGCCAAGTGCTTTCTCGATGGCTCTGGATAAACTTTGCGGCGGAGTTGCCGAAGAAAATCGACTTACCAAGGCTCCATCGCGCCCGACCAGGAACTTAGTGAAATTCCATTTGATGCTTTCCGTTCCGAGGAATCCCCTGGCGTTCGATTTCAAGAAAACGTAGAGTGGATGAGTCAAATTGCCGTTGACGTCAACTTTGGAAAACATGGGAAACGTAACATTGTACGTGAGAGAGCAGAACTCCTTGATCGATGCCTCGGGCTTGGACTCTTGCGATCCAAATTGATTGCATGGAAAGCCTAACACGACTAAGCCTCGCCTTCGGTACATTTCGTAAAGCGATTGCAATTGCGCATATTGGCCGGTGAAAACACACTTGCTAGCAACGTTCACGATCAATAGTACCGAACTGCGAAACTCCTCAAATTGAACATCTCTCCCATCAATCGCTTTTGCAGAGAAAGAATAAATAGATGTTATCGGTGTTGTCATGCCAAAACAGGCTCTGGCCGATGGATCGGCGCAAGCTCGTATAGGAACTTTGCCGACAGCCCGATATCGGGCAGCAGTTGTTTACACGTAATTCTTGATGACTCATAGATTACAGGAAGTCCACTTCCGGGGTGAGTGCCTCCACCAACTAGATAGACTCCGTCCAATTCTTCGAATTTGTTGTGTGGCCGCAAATGAAGCATTTGGCCTAAGTTGTGAGCCAAGTTAAATGTTGCCCCACGATAAACTGAGAAATCGTCTCGCCAATTGGCCGGCGTTACAATCTGTTCGTACTCGATCTTGCTCCTCAAATCACTCAAGCCAATCTGAGCAAGCTTTTGGAATGTAGTTTCGCGGAAGGCTTGTGTTTGTTCCTCGTCCCAGGGAGTATTTGGACTCAAATGCGGAACCGGAACAAGGACGTAAAGGGTGCTCTTGCCTTCTGGTGCAAGTGACGAATCGGTTACGCACGGGTTTTGAACGTAGATCGAGGGGTCGTCCGGCAATACCATTTCCTTTTCGATTTGCCGAAGATTTCGATCGTAGTCCTTGGATATGTGAATCGTGTGGTGCTTTAGATTCTCGTAGCGTCCGTTGATACCCAAGTACATCATAAATGTTGAACAAGAAAATCGCTTCCTCGCAATCTTTGCGTTGGACCATCGCTTTCTCAATTCATCCGGCACAAGCTTTTGCATCGCGTTGGCGAAGTCGGCGTTGATAACCAAGGCATCCGCTTCGTAGCGCCCCTGGGAGGTCACAACCGCGGTAACTCGTTTTCCTTTGAACTCAAGACTTTCAACGGCTTCGTCTGTCCGAATCTCGCATCCCATTTCCTTGGCTACTTCGGCCATTCTTTCACTTACTTGGCCACAACCACCGAGCGGATGGAACACCCCGTATTCATACTCAAGGAAGGAAAGTATCGAAAACAGGCTTGGGCATTTGAATGGGGACATCCCCAAATACTTGGCTTGAAAAGAAAAGGCGATGACCAATCTGGGGTCACGAAAATAACTTTGCAAGTCTCTCCCAAGAGTCTTCCAAGGCTTGACAAGAGATGCAGCCGCTAACACCGACGGACGCAGCAAATCGAGCATGCTATTGAACGGTGATTCCAAAATCGGGCGAAATTTCGCCAATTTCACACGGTTATGGTCAAGGTACTTTTTCAGAGCTCCTACGTCATCCGGAGACATTTCAGCTATTTGTCGGTCCATTTCTACGAGATCGTGGGTGCAGTCTAGATGACCACCAGCCCCGAATGAAACGCGATACTGTGGATCCAGTCGCTTCATCGGTATTTCAACATCAATGTCCCTGCCGACCGACTGAAAGATTTCACGCAAGATACGAGGGTATAGGTAAAAAGTCGGCCCAGTGTCGAACCGGAAACCGTTGGCATAAATACTTGCGCATCGTCCACCAACCCGCGATCGAGCCTCCAAAACAGTGACTTCCGCTCCACCATGAGCTAGTTGCAGCGCCGAAGCCAATCCACCTGGTCCAGCACCAATAACGACGACCCGAGGCTTCGCCATGGCTGTTTGCAATCCTACTGAAATGAATCCTATAAAGCGCGATAGATGAAAAATGAAACAGTTTATCGCTTTCTGTTTGGATGTTATAGCAGATAGGCAAGTCGATGAAGTGAGGCCGAATTGCCAAAAGGCAGCCAAAACGCACTTGATTGAAACCTCGTTCGCGATTCAGATTGATTGGTCGCCGAACGCGTGCATTTCGCATTTTCACGAGCGACAGACTTGGATTAACAATATGCAACTTCGTTTCGGCCCATTGGCCATGTCCGTTCTTCTTTCCCTAATCGCTCCATCTGCTCAAGCGGAGGAGTTTCGCATTGGAGCATGGAATATCGAATGGCTTGGCTTCCCCAATATGCGAGGTAGACCAGGAAAAGACGTTGAGCAATCGCCAGTTGATCTCGCGGCCTATATTGCGGAAGCCAAATTAGACGTTTTGGCGTTGGAAGAGATCGGCGTCGAAACGAACAAAGCACCGTGGACCAGCAAACCATTGCAACAAACTTTTGAAGTGCTTAAGAGCGCCCACGGCCAAACTTGGCAATATATGCTGTTTCCAAAAGTCGACTATCCCAAGGATACCGAGGACTTCATCACCCGAGGTCAGCATCTCGGGATCGCTTGGCGGAGCGACCGGGCAAAAATGATAGGCGAACCGTTTTCAATCCCGGTGGGCGAAAACCAAACATTCGGAAACAAGTTTTGGGAACGTCGAGCGAATGCAATCAAATTCTCATTTGGCGAGGGAAAGACAGATGTCGTGTTCATACCAGTTCATCTCAAATCCAATCGCAACGATGCCAATCCGTCCGATAAACTGTTTACTCAAAAACAACGTCTGGCAGAAGCCAAAGCATTCGTCGCTCACTTAAAATCACTCAAGTCGAAATTTTATGACGAAGATATTGTCGTCTTGGGTGATACGAATATTCTCGGCCCAGAGGATGAAACGTCTAAGATACTTGTGGATGCCGGATTTGTCGATTTGAATCAAAAAGATGAGGGAACAACAGCTGCGTGGGGGACAGGCTATTCGAGCGCTCCATTCGATAGGATCTTCGTCCCAGCCAATCAACTTGAATTCAAAAGCTCGGTGCAAAAAGTCCACAAGACCACGAGCGGAACAGACGACGAGATAAAAGACTTCAAGAAGCGCTTTTCGGATCACTATCTCGTATCCTGCGTAATCGAAGTCGGAAACGACGATGATTAGACAGGAGGTAGGAAAATTGAGGTAGGAAAATAAGAGCAGTTTGTCTATATTTTCTTACCTCCATTTTCCTACCTAGAAACGGAGTGGCGAAAGCTTCTTGGCTACCACTTCATTTTACGTTGACCTTGGCTTTCGCTTTCACCAAATCCAAAAGTTGGTTCGGCGTTACAAAACGAGACCAACTAAGGAAGTCAGGAGCTTCCTTGTCGCTGCGCGGCGGATGAGCAATCGATAACGAATCCAGTTTATGTTCAAATAGCGCAGCAAACGTCGCCACCTCGGTCATTTCTGGACTGGCGTGAAAATGAAGCGATAGAAGCCCCATATCCGGCAAGCTTCGCACGGCCTGCGATGCCCGAACCATGTCCCATACTTGGGAACTGGCGAGCGTGGAACCAAGTAGCATGAATCGCCGACGGACGTGTGTCTTGTATTTCTCGTCGTCTCCCAATGCAGTTAGTCCGATCCCACGCGGCGTGAAAGTCGCATAGGCTGTCTTGCGATTGCGAATCTCGCTCATCCAACGCTTGAAGCGTGCATCGAGTTCCGGTTCAATAGGTTTTACAAAGTCCATCTGTGCGGACTTTAATTCTTCATTCAATACTTTCGCAAATCCAACTTGGCCAAGCTCTAGTTGTTTTTTCCAATTCGAATCGTCGACCACTTCCAAATGCAGAGACTCGGCAGCGATGTCTGTTGGTTGTGCCAAATAAAATCGAAGCTGAATACCTAGCTGACTCTCGAATTCATGAACGCTAAGCCGGACGCCGTTCGATTCTCCCTGCGAAATCTCTCGCATTTTTACGGGTAGTGCATCATCGTTTGCATCCGCCGCTGGCCAGGCCCCGAAGGTCTTCGTACGCAACAAGCCGGTTGCCTTTTTCGGATCGAAGGAATTGGAATCGAAGGCTAGACTTGTGAAATTCTCGTAGCAGCGACTGGTGATTTCATCTTTCGGGAGCTGCTGAAAGACCTTGAGTTCTTGTGGAGCGAAAAACTTCTCTGCAAAGTTAGCGACAGGGCTCTCGTCCTTTTTGAGCCATTTGTTGAACCAACGCATGACCGGTACCTGCAACTCCTGCGTATCTTTATGAGGCCCTTCCGTTATGAGCAAACCCAGTTTGTCGGGAACTTTGTATGAATCGTAGATTTTCCGAACTCCGGAATGCACGCGAACAACACCGTCAAGTGGAAAAATTCCGTCTTTGTCTGTATTGCAAATCAGCAAGGGACGTGGAGCAACCAAGGCTGCGACTTGGGCGTAGTCCCAACGATAGGTGTTGACCATGAACATGCAATCGCAATGGCCTTCGACACATCCGTCATCGACATGATTCTGTAAATCAGTGATACCGGCCACTGGGCAGGCAGCTTGGATTCGCTCATCAAGGGCAGCAATCCACCAAGAGTAGGCACCACCACCGCTACGTCCCGTTACACCTAGACGGAGACCATCGACGTCAGCGCGAGATTGAAGGTAATCGAGAGCTCGAACGCAATTCCAAGCTTCCGCTCCGGCAGAACTATATCCGCGGGAATTCCACCACCACATCCCTTTGTTATGAGTTCCGTGATGAATGCCTTCGATTTCACCCATCTGAACACTATCGAGAATGATGCACACATATCCGTTTCTTGCGAACCAGGCTCCATGATGCTGATAGCTGACTTTGTTGCCAAAGCTGACGCCGTCGATTTTGGATGGTCCGTGCCCGCATACGTAGAGAATCGCAGGCACCGGCTTGGTCGCTCCTTTTGGGACGTAGACGTTGGCAGTGACGTACAAGCCTGGTCGCGATTGGAAATGAAGCTTCTCGACGGTAAATTCAGCATGGTCCAATGTTCCCATGACAGTCGCATGAAGTTCCGTGCGTTCAGGAACTGGGTCAAGGCTCAGCATCTCAAATAACTGTCGACGAAACTGGTCCCTGTGTCGATCCCAGTCTTCTGGTGAGGACAGGGACGTAAGCGACCGGTCCGCGAGCCCCTTCGTTTCAGTATGAAAAAAATCAGCCATCATCCGATCACCCAACGAGGCTTTGGCGGGGAACTTGCCATATCGATTTTGATACGCTTCGCCGAAATAGGATGAGTTCGATCGGTCTCGCGTCTTGTCCTGCGCACTGGCCGGTGCGGTGCAAGCAATCAAGGTGGCAATAAAGAGTAACGTAACGACATATGCTCTCAGATGGGATGTCATGGGACGGTTATCATTCGAGGGAGGGAAACAAAAACAGACCTTCACGTCGGGCGGACGCCAATGCTTCGATTGTAAAGCCTTTTCATTTGGAAAATGCTCAGCTACAGTAGATACTAGGGGTTGGGGGGTGAGGTGCTATGCGAATCAGATTTTTGTTGCGTTGTCGAACACTGTTTGGTACTTGTCAAAGTCTAGCCTGAAAGTCATCCGTCCACTGACGAAAGGTCAGTGGGGCGGGGTGGGTTGCCATATGGGCGGGCAGTGTTTTTTCGTCGGCATCATTGTCTAGCCAATCAGTCATCGGTCCACCGACCCAAGGTCGGTGGTGCCGCTATTCAATTCCAAAGGTACTTCAGGACGCGCGAAGCTCACAGGCTGCTGGGGCGAGCCTGCGGTATTTAGTTTGAGAATCCATCCAGCTGCGATTCGTTCGGGTTTCCGACTACGGTTTCCGATGGAGGACGATTTCGTCGATGCGGCCTTCCCAACTGGATTCCCTGTTCCCCCGCCCGCCAAAGAATAGATCGTCCACATCCTTCGGCAAATCGAACGCAGACTCAACTTGAATTTCGGGTTCCGAGTTCTGATTGAGGTAGACTCGAACCAAATTTCCATCGCGTTCCAATCGGACTTGAACCCATGTCCAGCGAGGTATAACCGTTTTGCCAATCGACCAAGGACGATTGGCCGACTGAAAAATAAGCTTGCCAGCATCATCTCCCTTCCCAGCCATTCCGAGCGCGTCACCTTGAGGGAAATGCGCATGATCGCGACCGCGACCGAACATCCAGCCTGCCACTTCGCGACCATCGACTGGCATGCCATTCCAAATCCACATCGAAACCGAGTAATGATCACCTAAACTGGAAACGCGTGCTCGCATCCGACCGCCAGCCATGTGAGCTGCACGATTGACTTCTCCCTTCAAACAAAATTCTGCGGAAGCCGGTCCTTCCAAAAAGAATAGAACGCCCGGCTCGTAAATCCCGTCTAGATTAGAGCCTGAGGAATCGACCGCCCTCGGTCCGGCTGTTTCATCCATACGCCAATAAGCCGTCGGCTTGTTGGCAAGAATCTTTTCGACAGCAAGGAAGCGGAGTGAGACGGGAATTTCGATTTTTTCGACCCGCCTCGCTCAACGCCACCAAGCAATTATTGCGAAAGCAAACGTTTCCGTTGGCTTTACGCCAAATTGCACTCACTTTGTAATTGTTGAGTCTCAATGCGCTAGCATGAGGGCCGGATTTGCAAGTGATTTCTAGCCCTCCGGCCCGCACGCTAGCGCGGATTATTCATAGCTAGTCACGGAATTTGGTCTTTTCGGAATTGTGGTGGAATTTTGAGCGAAGCAGCGATTATTCGCTC
>JAYTVL010000342.1:0-17871 GCA_043744075.1 Pirellula sp.
TCCGTCCTTGCCTCCGGCTGCAATAATTTTTCCATCCGCCGAAATCGTACCGCAATAGAGGAAGTCGTTCACTCCCGAAAACTGCTTGCCCAACTGTCCAGAATCAACATTGAAGACTCGAATGGTCTTATCTCCACTGGTTGCAATGGCGTCGTGGGTCATGCCGATAAACATTACACTGTTAACCTCTTTGCCAAATCCCGCGGTTGTCTTCCTCTGTTCCCCGGACTCAACATCCCAACACTTGACCGCGTTATCTGCACCTGCCGTTACTAACAGTCGACCATCCGCCGACCAATCAACTGCAAGCACGTGATGAGTATGTCCTTCAAAACTTCGGATCAATTCTCCGGACGTGACATCAAAGGTTTTTAGTAATTTGTCTGCAGACACAGATGCTAATGTTTTCCCATCGGGAGAGAATCGGACTCCAAAAGTATTGTCGCTGTGTGCCTCGCGAATCTCTCGAACCAAGCTGCCTGTTAACGGATCCCAAAACTTGAGCTCACCGCTACGCGAAGCCTCGCCACCGCCAGAGGCCAGCAGTTTTCCATCCGGACTAAAGTCAAGCGCTGTTACACGATCGATGATTTGAGAGTTCTCGATGGCCCCAATCGTGCGAGACCAAGACCACTCGGGGAATGGTTGCCAAGAAAAAAACAGGCCGTCTGAATCCATCGATATGATTCGATCTATGTCGAGAAACGAAGTGCACATGACCGGTTTTTGGTGACCGGCAAATACGCTCAACGGCGTTCCTGTGACCGCATCGTACAAATGAACCAATGAGTCTTCGCCTCCCGCGATCACTAGTTTTCCGTCGCGAGAAATGGACAGCGATCGAAACGGCTTCTCGTTTTCAATTGCCTGCTTTTTCATTGTTTCCAACTCCAACTCAAGTTTCTTGTGCCTGTCATCGGCTGCGTCCAGTTGTTGGCGCACTCTAGGAATGGCCGCATCAGATATTTTTGCAACCGATAACGCAGCAAGGATGGCTCGCTCGGACGATTGAACGACGGAGTCTGCTTCTATCTTGGCTTTCATCGCATCGTCGAGTGGCTTAAGCGCTTTATCGAGTGCGGCTTGCGCTGCCTTGGCTTTCGCTGCGGCATCCGACGCTGCCTTGGTAGCTGCGGAGAGCCCAGTGCGGGACTCTTTCGTTTTTTCAGCGGCAGCCTTTTTGTCTTCAGCATCTTTTTCCGAAGCGAGCGAAGCGTTGACTAACTCTTGAGCCATCAGCTTGGCAGTATCAGCGATCATTGAGCTGGCCATCGCTTCGGTTAAGTCCTTTTCGGCTTTGGATTTGTTGTCGGTGGCCAAAGACAAAGCGTCGTCTTTTTCTTTTTGCATTTTTAATGCCAACGACTTTGCCTCGTCGGACTTTTTGACAGCCTCATTTTCGGTGGCAGCAAGTTTTTCCACGTTGGCCAAATGGGATTTCTCGAGGTCAACGATTTGTCTGGCAACGAGTAGTCGTCGCTCTGCAGTCGAGATTTGGCGGATAGTGAGGAGGTCGCCTCTTGATTCGGAAATCTGCTTTCCATCAGCAAGATTCCAAAACCGAATCGTTTTGCTGGAATCAATACCAATGATTTTCGCGGCGTCCGATGCTATCGTCAGAGTCTGCACCCGGCCGCTAGCATTTTGCATTTTTCGAACGCTTTGCTTCAAGTCCTTGGTATCCCACAAGACGACATTGCCGTCGTCGTCACCAACTACGAATTGTGTGGCATGTCCAGGCACGGGAACAATTGCCGCGATTCGTTTGTTACTTGCCTGCCATTGTTGCGAAATTGCGAGCTTGTTTTCATTCGATTCAATTGTCGTTGGGAACACAGATTCAATTGTCGTTGGGCGCACAGATTCAATTGTCGTTGGGCACTTAATGGTTAGGCCCGTTCCCTCATTCGTACCAACAACAACGAGTGTTCCCTCGTCATTAATCGCGGCAGTTGTCAAAGGAGACTTCCACTCGAATACACCGCGTATCTCACCCTTGTTGGTGTTCCATAGTACTGCTCTGTCGTTTGAAACGCTGACAAGCCTCGATCCGTTTGATGAAAATGCGATCGATGTGACCGGTGACGAATGTCCCGCAAGTGTCTTCAATTTCTTCCTTTGAAGCGAGTCCACTAGGCAAACGTCACTTCCTCGGACGCATGCAATCGTCTTGCCGTCCGGGGAAGCGATAGCAAAATCGACACCGTTGGACAAAATATTGTCCATGTACGATACTCTTGATTGCTCGCCACAACTCCAAAGCTTGATCGTGCGATACCCGCCTGAGGCAAGCGTTTTATCGTCTGGGCTGAACGCCAACGACCTAATCAAATCAACATCGGCTGCCGGCGTTTTTTCACACGCTCCCGAACTCAACATGGTAGGATCGATCAGGCGACCAACAACACGTCCTGTTGGAACATGATAGATTTGAATTTGATTTCCGCGACTACAAGCCAAATACTGTCCATCCGAAGTAACGGCGACTGCGAAGATCGGATTGACGGAGGATGGAAGCTCATGCCACTTGATTTTTTCTGTCAGTGATTCCGTACTCGTTGAACCTTCGTCTATCCATTTTTTTATCGTTTCAAGTTCTTGTTTAGTAAGCCGAACAGCACCCACTCTGTTTCCTGCTGGCGGCATTTGTTCCTCATCGGTCGCAAAGGCTCTCGATAAGACTAGACTCTCGACAGCTTTCTTTGGAATAACACCTGGCCCGCTGATCCCACCCTGGCGAATCGATGCAACGGATTCGAGTGAGAGTTCATTTTCTGCTTTGGATTTGTTGTGGCAAGCGGTGCAGTTTTTTCTCAAAATCGGCAGGATCTCTTTTTCGAATCTTACCAAAGTTGGCTGCTTTTCGTTTACGGCCTCCGGATCTGTAATATTGATATGAATGAGCGTTGATATCACAGGTACATTGTTGACCGCCTTTGGCTGGCCAGCTTTTGCAATGGTAGCAGACATTGCTTCTATCGACTTCTTCGATGTTTCTGCGCGCTTGAGCAATTCGGTCGCTTCGGTTACCGCTTGATCTGCATCCGCCTTGTTGTCAATTGCGGAAGCAGCGAATTTCTTTGCTTCGTCGAGGGCCTTGGATCTGGCTACAAACGCTTGGACGGCTGCCTCCTTTTTCTTAACGGCCGCTTCGACGTCGGTTCTGTTAAGCGCGTAATTGAACTTGGGAATGACACCGCTCAACGCAAATGTTAGCTCCCCAAGGGGTGCATTCTTGTCGATTTCGATTGTTAAAGATTTTTCTTCACTTCCAACGACAACCGCTTGAGCCTTTGCAAAAGGGGGAAGTCCAATCGGGGTGAGAGTTACAGCATCCTTGAAACCATCTCGCTGTATCATCTTGACCGGAAAGCTGAGCTTTGATCCACGAGGGACTACGTTGAGTTGACCATCACCAACCTGAATCATGCATGGCATTGTTTCGTTTCCACCTATTGCTAGAGCGAATTCGCGAGCCATTCGGGCTTCGGCGGAACGATTGTTATCGCCTGGCGCTAGAATCACTGCTGCACGCGCAGCATGTTCCACGTCGCAACCGTTGATGTTCGCCCTACCGATAATGGCAATCGTTCCTTTCCAAGCAGGCGTGTTTTCGGGCACGACGATCGTGATCGGGGTTAGATCTCCCTTGGCAGCGAGGATCGATTCCGGAGCTGAAACTCCGTCCGGCAGTCCCTCGACTCTCAAACGAATGGGCCCATCAAATCCATCGATTCGTGATGCCATTAACGAAAATGGGCTTATTTCTCCGCATCGAACAAGCACCCCAGCCGACCGATAACCGACTCCGCTAGTGTTGTTGGCCCCCTTGGCCAATGTTACTGGTAACGCGATAAGTCGGAAATCCGGCTGCGGTTTTCTAAGACTCAATCGATAGATGAGTCGTGCCTCTCCGCGCGAGTCTCCATAGAGATCGCGAACTGTGACCCGGTAGATTCCATCTTGAGGTACATCCAACAGGAAGCGTGGGTCAATGGTTGCACCGTTGAAGGCGGTCGATCCAATGTTGATCGTTTCATCATCGATTTCTTTGACATCAACAAGTTCGATGGTACCGTCGGCACGGTTTTCGACCCGCTGTACGAGCATCCACGGGTCGGCGGAGAAACCCATGCGATGCGACATTACTTCGATTGCGACAAGTTCCCCTTTCTTCGCTTCGAACTGAACCGAATCGACATCGCCTCGCGGAATAAATTGACCGACATACTCGCACGGAAGCTGAACCTGCTCCGCTTCCTTTTGCGCTTTGTTTGGCTCCGACTCGACTGTTATCGGTGCACGTGAATAACCTAGCAATATTGCGTTCGAAGGGCCGCCAGGAGAATTTAGGCGAAACTCTGTGCCATCGATGAATGACTCGACGGCCAGCACATGCGATGGGACTGCTCGACGATCCATTTTCTCGTTGTACGCTAGGTCTACGTTCACGTCCAATCGATCCAAAGCACGACCATTCACGATGACATCACTTGGGAATCCGCCAGGCAAATTACGTCCAAAAACGGTAATCCGATTCTTTTCGCCCCTACGCACCAGGGGAGGAAAAGCGAAATCAAGGTACACTCCTGCGTGACACTCCAATCGATAGAAATAGTCATTTCCGCCCGCAAAAATAAAATCGAATATCTTCAACAAATACTCGCCGTCCTCCGGAACTAAGAAATCGATGAATGGATCGCGACGATTGAAGTCACGACAACGAAGCAATTCATGTCCCTGAATATCGAAAAGGACAAGCGTCGCATCAGCTTTCGAATCGATTCGTTGCGCAAACACATCCATTAGAACTCGTGTTCCTTTGGAGGCGGAAAATTGATACCAGTCCTCGCCGCTGGGCTCGAGTTTTCCATTGACAACCGAGCCCAATTGGATCGGTTGTGCTTTTTCCGACGAACGATTCGTGCCAGACTTGGATAATTCGTTCCAATTACTTACGGCAAATCCTCGAGGATTCGAAACTCCTAAAGGGCCCACCAACCATGCATCATGGATACCCGGCGCCACATCTTTGTCGATCGTCACGGTGAATTGGCCCGCCAAAATGTCCTCAGTGCCTGGAAAAAGCACCGAGGGTTCTCGTTTCGCTACAGCCTTGATTCGCGGGTCCGAAAAGAGAAGTTCATGGGCTCCTTCCGCATGGGTTGCAGCTGCAATCGTGACGTCAAACGACGTTCCAATCTTTCCACCCGGCGGATGAAGAGCCACCAGCGTCGTGGTGGGCAACTGTGCGTGAACAGTAGAGTAAATTGCGCAAAGTACAAAGCAATTTAGTGCAACAATACGGTGGTCAAACATAGCAATGACAAATCCAAGCTCAACTAGTGGTTGAACAAAAACTCTTTTGTGTTGACCAAGGCCCAAACGATGTTTTCGTACGCACGTCTGCGATCTTCATCGGTCTCAGCACGTTGGATATGTGCTTCGGCCGTAGCAAGTTCCTTTGGCCTTGGTTCGCGACTAAACACAGCCAGATAGAGTTGTCGAATTTTCTCTGGAATGGATGTGGTTGAATCCTTGGCCATCGAAATGGCACGTCCATTCCCCGAGGACAATTTCGTTTGCAGTTCGGGAGAATTGAGCAAGTGCAAACACTGAGCCAGACTTGCGTCCCCTGAACGTTCGCATTCGCAAGCGCTTTCCCCCTCCGGTTTGCCAAAGATGGTTAGGAAAAAAGAAGTAACTCCGTTATCGGGAATTTGAATTGCTCGAGATCCGGTTGGCAATCCAGTGAAGTTGGTTGAGCTACCTGCCACGGCATCAATTGCGTCGAGAAGGACTTCTGCGTTCAATCGTTTGAGATAGTACCGCGAAAAACTCTGTTTGTCCTTAGCATTGTATTGATTCGGCTCCGACGAAAGCTGATACGTCGCACTCTTGCAAATGGTCCGCACCAGTTCCTTCAAATTGAATTTAGAATCAATGAAATGCTGTGAGAGGGCGTCGAGCAACTCTTGATTCGACGCGGGATTTGTAACACGCATGTCGTCTTCGGGATCGACAATGCCTCGATTAAAAAAATGTTTCCAATATCGATTGACGAGGGACGGTGCGAAGTATTTATTTTTGGAGTCAATCATCCAGTCTACCAATGCGTGCCGCGGATCTTGCTCTGGAGCGAGTCGAAGCGGTTCCGCACCGAGGCTTGTCGGGCTCAGTTTTTCACCAGTCTTTGGATTGGTTGCGGAGGCGACACCTCGTTTGTGAAATACGCATTCTTCGTCAGCTGCCAAACCCTGCTTTCGACCAACCTGTGCGAAGAATGCAGAAAGGCCATAATAGTCTCGCTGGCTCCATGCATCGAATGGATGATGATGACATCGCGCGCACTGAATACGAATTCCCAAGAAAAGCTGCGCAGTATTCTCGACCTGTTGGTCAGCGCTCTTGACCTCTCGATACCAAGCAACTGCGGGGGTTTCACTCATTTCGCCGGATGCGGCCAATATTTCACGTACAAAGTCATCGTAAGGCTTATTCTCGTAAATGCATTGGCGGATCCATGCGTGAAAGCCATAAGTACCACGAGTGTACGTTGCCCCTTTGCGTCGATTGCGAAGAATGGAACTCCACTTGTTGGCAAAGTAATCAGCGTATTCACCACTTTCGACCAGTTTGTCGATGAGAACGTCTCGCTTGTTTTCGCTCTTATCAACCAAGAATCGCTCAGTCTCGTCCATGCTGGGTAGCCGTCCTGCAATGTCGACAAATACTCTGCGAACAAACGTCGCATCATCGCAAATTGGGGACGGAGGGAGGCCTAGCAGCATAAGCTTTTTAAAAACAAATGCATCTAAAAAGTTATTGGGGGTTGGCAACGAGTCGATGTTGGCCCCCAACGGAACCGTTCCTCGAAAAACTGAAACAAGCCCTTGATAGCGTGCCATGACAACCAAGTCGCCCGTTATCTCCCCCGCAATGACGAGCCCTGTTTTCGATACACTTCCCATTTCTGGAGCGTTGACGTCAAACTGCGCAGCTCGCGTCACATCGTCGATCGAGCCATCGCTATAGAATGCAGTGACCGACAATTGTTGCTCATTTTGACAATTCAAAGTCCTGTCGGACGGCGAGACCTCAATGCGCGTAACCTTAGGGTCGGTTTCATTACCGTACGGCATTCCCTGTTGGATCCAGCGCCGTAAAAGTCGATACTCGACGCAATCATGTTCCATGCGCAGACCGCCGCCGTGCGGAACCGCATTGATCGACTTAGTCAGTAGCAAGCTTGCATCCGGTGCGGCGGGGGACAATCGACGTCCCCTACTTTCATGTACCAAGTGTTCGTAGTCTTCGGTTGGCTCGAAGCCCAAGAGCGAGAGTTTGAAGCCATTTTGACCGCTTGCTTTTCCGTGACATCCGCCACCATTGCAGCCAAACTTGGTGAACACGGGGGTAATTTGGTTTGCGAAGTTGACAGGTTGCGGCTGATGAAAAGTTTTTACCAAGATCTTCGTTTCCGCACTTTCGCCAGAAGCACACATCGCCGTAATGGTCACGTGCCCATCGTTGATAGCTTCGACAAACCCCGTTGAGTCGATGCTAACAACACCCGATGGCTGACTGCTGTACGTGACGGAACGAGTGACATCTCGCAAAAGTCCGTCGTGATCTACTGTCGAGACGATCAGTTGACGATGTGCATCTTGTCCGCGCAGAATCGTCACGTTTTCTTGCATTCCTGCCGCTGCAATGGAGATATTTAGGGATAAAGCTTGCGAAGGCTCAGTCGGCTTTGTGTCCGTTAATGCATCGTCGACCGACAATGATTTTTCAGCATTGATTGCGATCAACGCGAAAACGAGGACGAAGTATCCGGCGAATAGAACCGCACGTGTCAGAATGCGTCGGGGCAGAACGAGAAGGCCGCGCATCATGAACTCTTACTCGAAAGATGACGAGGTAGTGATACCATCAAAACAGTTCCGAGATTACGTTGCCTTGTTCGATTATCGACGTCGGTCGACCAGCGAAGTCCAGGAAGCTAACGTGTTGATCGACACCCAGCACATGGAAAATTGTTGCGTGAAGGTCACTTGGCGACAAAGGACGATCTTTTGGTCGCTCCGCTTTGGCATCGGTACTGCCGACTATTCGCCCACCTTGAACTCCACCACCAGCAATGAGAACTGACATCGCATTTCCCCAATGATCACGGCCGGGCGTCCCCATGCTACCTGCCGGTCCGCCGTTTCCCCCATCATTCATTTTCGGAGTTCTTCCAAACTCGCTGCACAAGCAAACTAAAGTTTTTTCAAGTATTCCACGTTCATCGAGGTCGGATAAGAGTGCCGATACCATTTGATCGATGGTAGGCAAGTATCGATGATAGCCGCTCTGTAAATTCCAATGGTGATCCCAGCCTCCACAATGAACGGAAACGAATGTACTGCCCGCCTCAACCAGCCGTCGGGCGAGGAGTGTGCTTTGGGACCAGCTATGTCGTCCATATCGATCACGGGTTTTGTCCCCCTCCCGGCTCAAATCAAAGGCTTCAATGGCTCGTGCACCGGTAACCATATTGTATGCTTCGTGTTGAAATCGATCATAAGTATCTAATACACCGCTGCCGTCAACGTCGCGTCTCAAGTTGTCAAAATCGGCAAGTAACGAACGGCGGTCCTCGAGTCGTCCGAGATCCAGGTCGGCAATTTTTGCCAGGTTTTGAACTTGGAATTTGGGCGAGTTTGGGTCACCGCCCGTTTCAAACGGGTCCTGGTCTTTGCCTATATAGTGGCCGCCGAAATACCCTGGACGAAGTCCGATACTCGAAGCGATTGGAACAGCCACGTGTGCCGGTAATCCAGGCTTGCGCGAGCCAATTACCTTGCACGCAGCCGCACCAAAAAATGGGGATCGAGTCCGGTTATCGGCTCCACTGGCTCCACCTTTGCCGGTCAGCATAAAGTGTCCGCCAGTAAAGTGATCTCCGTTGTTGTGATGAATCGAACGGATGATCGAGAATTTGTCCGCCACCTTGGCCTGCAATGGAAATAACTCGGTTACCTCGATGCCGGGCACGTTGGTTGGAATCGGAGACCAAATCCCTCGCACTTCGGCCGGCGCATTGGGCTTCATGTCGTAGGTATCGATGTGGCTCAACCCGCCATCCAGCCAAATGAAAATTACTGAAGTGTCTTTTTTCAAATTCCCAGCCGCGACGGATGCTTCTTTTGCTCGCAAGAGATTGCTTGCACCGATGGCACCGATGCCGGCTATCCCCACTTGTAAGAAGCTTCGTCGGTTCAAACCATCGCAATAAGGACCGGTTCTACCACAGTCTACGCGAAGCATATGAAAATCCTTTCGACTGGGTCGAAGAAATTGAGGGATAATTTGGGCGGGTGGGATAGGCAGGCAAGCCGGGCGACTTGTGAGTATTGACTGATTTTATCGGCACAGCGAATGCATAGTCAATTGAATTCTTGTCGAAACAGAGCAAAAATACCGTCGCATTCTTTAGGGAACGAATCGCTGTGCCTGTCCGTTTTTGTATTTTTTTGTTGGCTACCAATGCAGGCACCGTGGGTCAATTACTGATATGACGGGATATGATCAGAGACAATCGGTCGACGTCCCGAGCTGCTTTGCAACGGATTTCTTGAGTTCTCGGAGTCGAATGTTTGAAAAACGGGCATCGTTTGCAACTTCAAGATCCAAATCACTAAGGGAGTCATCAAATTCACGGTCGTAACTTGGTTTGTTCGGGATGACGATGAAGATCAATCCATGGTCTCTATGCCAGCATCCTACCAGCATATTTGCCGATTCTAGTCCAATGGCCAAGCGTTTGCACGGCCAGTCATCGGGTTTTTCGGATCATCATCAGAAATCTCGGAAACAGCATGCCAACGCTTCGTGTGCCTGTGCGTAAGCCACCGGATGGATCCAGAATAATCCCCCTTCGAGATTGACCCCCGCTACAATGAGCTGTGTCCCCATGTGTCTCTCCCATGTGTCTTCTCTTGCCACGAAATGATTGACCGACAATTACCAATAGCGAAAAGAGTACAAGCAATGTCCGCAGCCTTCAATAGAGTTCGATCCAGCATCGCCTATGCAAAGAAATTCGCTTCATGGATAGGATTGACAGCTTTCGTGTGGTGCAGTGAAGCTATCGCGATTCCCCAAAATACAACTCCAACCAAAGTGGAGCCTCTCAGCACCAAGCTTGATGTTAGCGAGGCCGCCAAGTCCACGAAGCCAAAGAATTTTGCGTTTGTTATTGCGAAGCATGTCATACTGCATCAACAACAAATCATATCCATGGATCTGATCGAAACAATTCTGGATGAAGCTTCAAAGGATTCTAAGATCCATCCAAGTTTCTTATTAACGAATGGAGGGCATACGAAAGAGGCCGCGCTCAGCGATGCCCGTTGGAAGTGGTACGGTCTTTCAAGCCGACGGTTCGTTTGAGCAGTCCTTCTTGCCGCATGGCGAGATTACGATTTCGCGTTCGATCGAGATTGGCCAAGGGGCCTCGATGTCCTTCCGGATCGAGAAAATCACTCTTGGGCCAGGTCAGACTCACAAGATCGAGATCGGCAAACCGGCTGACGACATCAAAGACCAAATCCTAAAAGCTAGAAAGCGTTAAATGCTTTTGTGTGGACCTAGAATTTTGGATGTGGGCGCACCCCAAAATGAGCATTCCTCCCTTTCTGAGCTGTTTAGGCCAATGAGCCTCATTCTTGCTCACGCATGACGTTCTGTCTGAATCTGAGTAGAATCAATCGAATGAACCAAGACGACCGAAGCGAGTGCTCGCAAAATGCTTCTTCCGAACACGTATCGACGCTGATGAATCAGGCCGCTCAGGGTAACGGAAGTGCCACCGAAGCGTTGCTACCGCTGTCTACAACCAACTGCGAGCGAAGGCCCAACAGCGCATGATTCAGGAGCGGGCACGGCATACAATCCAGGCCATGGCCTTGGTTCATGAGGCTTTCCTTCGGCTAGTCGGTCCACGAGAAACGACTTGGGGCTGGACAGGCTCATTTTTACGCTGCTGCGGCAGAGGCCCTTTGTCGCTTAGAGTGTCAGGAACCGGAAGTCAGCGAAGTCGTTCGGTTAGGATTCTATGCGGGATTGAGCGTCGATAAGACAGTTTTCAACCGAATCGTTTCGAAAGACTGAAAGCGATGGAACGTAATCCGAACTCCTATAGCGCCGGGCTGTCGGGGCTTAGCTTGTCAGTCTGGCTTCCATCCAGACGAGCTCGATGGAGAGCTTAAGTCCACGCCATTCCAGACGAGCTGGTTGGGGTCTCAATTCCAGACTTAGTCCAGTCGAATTACTGAGTCCGCTTCTTCTTGCCCTTTACTTCGCCATCAAAGGTGCTCTTTTGTCTCAGTAAATGATGATAGTGTTGTGCAAATCGGTGGGCTTCGTCCCGAACGTATTGCAGCAATCGTAACGCAAACGACTCGCGGCCCAAGCGAATCGGTTCGCTTTCACCGGGACGATAGATTTCTTCCTCCTTTTTGGCTAACGATACCATCAACGGTGGCTCGATCTCCTGATCGCGGAATGCGGCTAACGCGGCATTCAGTTGACCTTTTCCTCCATCGATCATGAGCAAGTCTGGAAACGCATCTTGCTCATCGCTCAACTTGCGAAAGCGGCGTGAAATGACTTCGTGAATGCTTCGAAAATCGTCGATGCCTTTGACATCTTGAATTCGATAACGCCGGTAGCCGGGCTTGAATGGAAGGCCATCGAGAAATTGCACCAAAGATGCAACCGTATTGCTGCCACCCAAGTGCGCAATATCAACTCCCTCGATCACTCGCGGTTCTTTGTCCATCCCAAGCACTTTCTTGAGTGCCCGCATTCCCTTCTTGGGATCGATATAAAAAACCTCGGGCTGTGCATGGAGATCGATCTCACCCCGATCGCCCAAATGCTCGAGCAACTGGATCTCATCGCGGAGCCTGGCTGCTTTTTCAAAATCAAGCTTAAACGAAGCCTCGAGCATTTCTTCACGCATCTGCTTGAGCAAACGGTCGCTACCTCCCTCAAGAAAAGTTTGAAGCCGACGAATGTCACGCCGATAGTCAGTCTTGCTGATGCGTTTGTTGCACGGTGCCGTACACTGCTTGATCGAAGCGAGCAGACAGGGTCGAAACCATTCCCAACGCGGATCGTTTTCCTCGATGTCCAACGAGCACGTTCTAAATTGGAAAACACGTTGCATAACTTGAAGTGCACCACGCAATTGGCCAGCGCTAGTGAACGGACCGTATAGCTTGGCTCCCTTGGCTTTCGGTGTGCGCGTCACTTCGACACGAGGGAAGTCTTCATGCGTAGTGATCATCAAATAGGGAAATGTCTTGTCGTCCTTGAGGTCTTTGTTGTGCCTCGGTTGAATGTCTTTGATGAGGCGGCTTTCGGTCAACAAAGCATCCACCTCGCTACTGCACAACATGAAGTCGATATCTGCAATCTCATGTACCCATTCGGCTGTCCGAATTTCTTGGGCGGCAGCAGCTAAGAAATAACTACCGGCACGTGTGCGAAGATTCTTGGCTTTGCCAACGTAGATAACCACGCCGGTCGCATCCTTCATGAGATAGACGCCGGGCAAATGCGGGAATTCCCGAACTTTTTCGGCAGAACGTCGGAATCCAAGATTTCCGCTCAACAAAGAATCGATGCGTTGTTGAATCTCCGGGCTTGGTTCGGCAAGATGCTCGTCCGGCTCCGCGAGAGTGACTTCTAGATCAAGCTCGTCTTCCTCGTCGGTTTCCGTCCGGTCGATGTCGCTCATTTCATCCACTCCGTGTCGGGAATCCTTGTAGCGGCTGGCGCGGTATGATCGATGTTACTAGCAGTTCCCGCAGCTGCGCCGGTTAAACAAGGGCGACTCGGCTGCGCCGGCTTAACAAGGGCACCGGTATGCGATTTGTTTAACCCGCTTGCGGCGGGCGCGGTATGATCGATGTCTAGCAGTTCCCGCAGCTGCGCCGGTTAAACATGAGCAACGCAGATGCACTGGCTAAGGTTTGAAACCTGGAAATGCACCTTGTCCTGGCAAACCACCTGGAGATGCGCCCGTATTGGCGCCACCCGTCTTTGGCTGGATTAGCTCAGTTATCGCAATCTTCAACTTCTTGTAATCCGATTCGCTTACGACATAGTACCAATCTGCAAACCGACCATTGAGTTCAGCCACCTTGTTCTTGGCTTTTTTCAATTTATCATTTTTGTCGTCGATTTTGCGTTGGTTCTCCTTCGTAATTTTTTCACGAGCCGCTTCGAATCGTTCCCTCCATTCTTCTTCGGTTGGTTCTGCGTTTGCAGCTGGCACGTCGGGTTTGGCTGGTGGTTCGACCTTGGTTGGCTCTTCGGTCTTTGCTGGCGAATCAACCTTCTTGGTTTCATCTACCGGATCTTGAAACGAGACATTCCGACCCGCAGGTGAACCAGTAATCGCCGAAAGAGGTTTTTTCTCAGGAGCTTCAGGAGCTTTTGGTTCTTCTGCAGAGACGGCTGGTTCTGTAGCAGGGTTTTTACTTGCAGGTTTTTCAGCCTCGGGTTCAGCAGGTTTTTCGGCAGTCGCTGCCGGTTCGGTCCGTTTCGCGTCCGATCCTTCAGGCTCTGTCGATTTCGGCTCGCTTTGTTTTTCGGTCGCTGCTTGCTCGGTCGCTGCCGGTGCTTCGGTCGATTTTTGCTTCATGCGTTCGATTTCCTTAAGCTCCTCTATCGATTCGGGGAGTCGCTCAAGGTCAGGCTCAGGGAACTTCGAGTCATCCACACGAGCTGTTACCAACATAAATCGATTGATAGATACCGTTTCCTCGGTTTTTCCTTCCTCCTTGTTATCCGTTGCGTCGACTGCGTTAATCTCAGCGCCTGCAGCACCACCGAACCGCAAGAGGTATTGAACTCCATCCTTGAGAGTGACGATTAGCTCCCCGCTCTTCGAATAGAATTCAATGGTATCGCCACCTTTTTGGTTTGGATTCGGGAAGAACCCGCGGCGTTGAAGCGACATGAGCGATTCAGGGTTCTTCAACAGGTTACTGTCTCCCTTCAAATCCGCTGCAAGTCCAGCCGGCTTCTTAATAACGTCGGCAATCTTTAAGTTATCGAGCGTATTCTTAATTTCGTTTAGCTTGGTCGAATTGAGTTGCTCGTCAGGTGTCAAGGCTCGTTCGGACGGGGGATCAGATCCGAAGCTACTGATGCGTTTTGGCTCCCATTGACCGCTCAATGTCGCAAAATTCAAATCGGCTTCGTAATTCCGACTCAAGGCCAGTCCCTGCTGAGTCTGGATGATTTGGTAATCTCGAATGCCAAGTGTCTCGATGTCATTGCTGCTCAATTTGAGCAAATCCGGTTCAATCCACTGTTTAAAATCTGTGCTCAATGGAGCGGTATCCAATTTAACGACATAGATAACATCCTCGGAAGGAACACGAACGTATCGTTTCTGCTTCTCGATTTCCTTTCCGATGATGATGTCTGCAAGCACGTCCCCTTTTTCATCGCGCATTTGGACCAGCATACCGACCCCTTCGCCGCCCTTGTCCGTATTCTGTTTGTTAGGCTCCACAACACCAAAGAGCGCCTGTTCGGACTTCTTTTCGGACGCAATGTCCACGACCTTAAGCCCAACAAACAAGTTGGCCGCTTCGCTCATTTGCTTGCCAGCGTCAGCAGGATAGCTCTCGTGCGAAGGTATCGTCCAAACACCTACTTTGCGATCGCGAGCGAGCTCGAAATCAACGTAGTCTTCTTTAGGGGTGTCGTATCGCAATATCTTGAGCGATGCCGCTGCAAGAGGATCGGTGAACTTCTCAAAGAGAGCCTTGTTAATCTTATCTTTGATTTGGGTGTTGACGCGATTGCCGTTGGACGTGACGTACGCTAAGAGCGCAACGATCCCAACCACGGCTGCCAATGACCCGGTCTTGGTTCCCTCTGTCATTTTTTCTTTTCTCCAATTGTCGCTTGTATTGTCTGTTGAGTTTTTTGGAATATGGTTATCGCGGCGTCGATCACAACAAGGGCCGCAAACCGTGGGCTAGCGCCCTTCGGCTAATCAGCCGGAACGCGCTAGCGTCCGGTTCAGCCCGATCTTTGGTCCAAGCCGTTATCGTAAACGCGACTTTGAGATACCTTCGCGTTCTCGCAATCGACGAGAAACCATCACTACGATTCCGACGAAAAGCGGTGGGATCGGTGGCACGAAAACGGCCAGCAATTTGTAGTAGTTTTGGATTTTGCTGATCGCATCGTCGGACTGACGACGGGCTTCGCGGATACCCTGATCTCGAGTTCGTTCGAGTCGTTCTTTTTCGACCTGGAACTTCTTTGTCAGTTGCAACTTCTTGATTTGGTCATACTGCATCTTTTCTTGGAGCTTTTTGATACTCTCGGGATCAACCGCACCCATCGATTGCAGTTTCTCGATTTGTTCTTTCAAGTCTCGTTCCGATTTTGAATTCTCTTCTTCTACAGATGCGATTGCTTTTTTGTAATTGCTGTCGTACTCCGTACGCTTGATCGCTTCGTCCTTGCGAGCTTCATCCGCTTTCAGTTCAACCAGTCTCAATGTACTGTAGGTTGGGATGTGTCGTCGAACTTGGGGATACCGAGTTTCACCAACAAGAACATCAATCGCGTTCAATACAAAAGTGATATTTTGGAACTGAAAATTGATGTCCTCTAACATTGGCGGCCGGTTGCGGATATCGACGAATGTTCTGGACATGCAGTCGATATCAGAAACATACACCGCTTTGATCGGACGTTTTGACGAGGAATCCCCCTTAACTTCTTCCCCTTCGAGAAGAGCAGCTAGGATCTGCTCACCTTTGTTCGCACCGTGTCGCAGTTTATACTCCATGGCGCGACCGATTCCAGATTGCTGAACACCGTCGATTTCCGATTTTGGCATAGTACCTGCTATCTGGCCTGTTTTGACCAGCGTTGTGAACTTAATTCCGGAATCTTTGGCAGGAACAATTACGCCTGCATAGAGGAACATGATCTCCTTTAGCCCTTTGGTTATTTCGCTTGCATCGCTTAAAGCATTCTCAGCACCCGGAGCTTCTTCGCGTGCAAAGATCCAAAGGTCAGAAGCTTCCGAAGTCTCAGCCAAAATCGGATATGGATTGTATTCTTGCCAGCAAATATCGGGCGAGTATCCACCCATCATGCCCGGCCTACCAGGTATCTCAACACCAAGTGCACGCCAAAGCGGGCGAATATCTCCCTTTGGCTGCTGTCCGCCTCCCCCCATCATCCCCATCATGCCGCCGCCACCCTGTTGCTTGGGATCGCCAGTACCTGGAATTGCATCCAACGCAACAATCGGATCCTCGAAAATAGCAGTCGGCACGCCTGCCGTCACCGCGTTCGTAAAATTGATCATTTCTTCCGGGCCAAGTGACGAGGGCTGTACCGCTAGCAAGACATCGTACTTGTCTGTATCGATCGGCGAAGCTGGATTTACGTCAATGACTTCGTACTGCTTGGCAAGCTCCTCGACAATAGGCTGCTGCGGTTGGTTTTGGAAGGAGCGCATGTCCATGCCCCCCATAAGTTTGGCATCGGTTTTAAGGATACCAAGCTTTTTACGTGTGGGTTTGGCAACAGTCGTTAATGAACGAGCAAGCTCGTATTCGACGGGAACACCAGGCTCGAAGAAAGGGATAACGACTTTCTGCAATCCACTTCGGAAAGCTGCACCCAACAGAACTGGCTGATCGGAATAGGAGCCTCGCTCGCGAACCCGTATCATCTGCGGAACGATTCCGTATTGCTGTTCCGCCATCTTTTCTTCTTCGCTTGATGGTGTGATCGAGTCGTAGATTCGAACTTGCATCGCAATCCCAGCGGAGTTTGCCGTCGATTCGAACTCTTTGAGCAGCGAAACGATTTGGTACTTTATTTTGGCGTATTGTTCCGGCACTTCGTCCGAGATGTATGCGTCGACGATAATGTCGCGATCCTTGCCAAGCGTACGAATCATTTCGGAGGTGACCGGAGACAGTGAGCTCACCTTCATTTCGGTCGCATCCAGTCGCAATAGATCGCGATTGCGGAATAGCGTGCTGCCTGCGAAAGCAAGCACCCCAATCAGAGCAATTCGAGTGAGAAAGTGTGCCAGCTTTGCGTTGCCATCGCGTCCGCCACTCCAGTGCCTCTTGCCGATCAAAACCATGCATAAGTAAACGCCAAAAACAGCTACGAGCAAAAAGTACGACATGCCCGAAAGGCTCAAGACACCTCGACCAAAATCATCAAATCGCTCTTGAATGCTAAAATTCTTGATCCCTCTCGCAACGGTTCGATTTGCAATTGTGTCCGCTTTGAATGCAAAGGCAAGCGGTGCATTGAATAGCGCACCAAGAATGAATCCAACCGTCAAGTTGCTGGTCAAAAACGAAGCGACCATACCGATCGAGATCATCGCCAAACCGATAAACCAATAGCCAATGTAATTGGTAAAGAACAACCCGGTATCGATCTCACCCTGAGTCAGCAAAGCCAAAACGAAGAAGGTTGAGAGTTGCGAAAACAGAAGGGAAACGGTGTAAATTGCGGAGGCTGCCACGTATTTGCCCGCAACGATATCAAAGTCATCTGCAGGGAGCGTCAAAAGCAGTTCGTCCGTGCCCTGGCGTTTCTCTTCTGCCCAGATGCTCATTGTGATCGCTGGGATGAAAAACATCATGATGTAAGTAAACCATTTGTTCAGTTGCCCAAGCGTTCCAAGGTTCGAGCTAAAAAACTCGTGCGGCCAAAAAGCGGCCATGCTTGTTAACAAAACAAACAAACACAAAAACACATAGCCAGTCGGATTCGCAAAGTAACCATAGAAGTTCCTTTTGAGAA
>JAYTVL010000343.1:0-17865 GCA_043744075.1 Pirellula sp.
ACGGATTTTGAAAATGGTTCAAAATGCGAAGGTACCCGTGCGCACTTAGGGCAACGAAAATCAAAAAAACATGTACATTTCGCGTCAAGAAAAGGCCAGTGGTGCCCCTGAACTTTGTTAAATCAACGTCATTCGGCATAAAGCCGGAGGTGATCAGCGAGAAGCGTCGATTATTCTGGACAGTGAATGCGACCGTTCTCGTTACTTGACCATCGCATTTACTTAGACCCTAGGTATTGAATCTTATGGAATGGCTGGTCGTTTAGAAGACTAGAGCCAAACCAAGCAAGACTCCAGACTCGTTCGTTGTCGAGATTGGCCAAGATAGGGATCATTGTCATTCGGGCAAACGCATATCGCCAGCCTTCTGTGCCGTTTGTTTCGATCAGCAATACCGCTTCCGGGTCTGTCCCCTGCACAAAAGCAAAAACAGCGGTTTCCTTCATTTCAACTGCCGAACTTCGGAAAATTGGCTGCGTCAGCAACCTAGCTTCAAACTTATTGGCGCCATTGCCAAAAACGCGAAAACGTTCCGCCATCCGCCGCATTTGAACTAAGCGTAGGTTTCGCTGTTTGCTTGGCGCTTCGACATTCGGCATCTCCTGCCATTCTATCCCTTTCGGGAATCGATGCTCGTCTGTTTTGCCTTGGTTTAAGATAAGTGGATTCTCTGACAATGACGTCAATTCCTGTTCTATCCCGTCTTTAAAGGGATATGTGCTTGCGATTACTTGCGGTCGCCCTTCGACCGTCCAAATAAATACCGCCCCAGCTGGCGTATTGCGTATGGGATTGGACCAGTTAAGCAATGAAGCTCTTTCGAACTTCAAAGGGATTGAACCCTCTGCAGAACTCAGCACAATGTCATGCGATTCACACTCCGCCACTCTGCGAGCATACCACGCTTTAGTCTCGTCGATGTTCGCGGCAGTCTGACCGGTCTTTGATACGGAGGGAGAATCTTCCTGCGCGCCGACACGGTTCAGTGTAACTGCGAGAAAAAAAACGATAAAGATAAACATGTGATGCATCCGACTCTCTCCCACAACAATTGAAACAAACTCTCGTAAAGCTATTTCACACTCGGCATCGATCACAACATGGGCCGCAAACCGTGGGCTAGCGCCCTTCGGCTAATCAGCCGGAACGCGCTAGCGTCCGGTTCAGCTCGACTTATGATCGACGCTTCCACACTCCTTTCGCCAAGCAATTCCATCATCGCATAAAATAGACTATTGGTCTATGGTTGTCAAAAGGGGGGTGAGTTAAAGCATGATTTCACGAATAGGTTGCCCAAAGTCGCGTTCAAGACGCTTGCGACCGGGGAGGGTCAATGACCGGGGCTCGATTCCGAGTTGATAAAGCACCGTAGCATGGACGTCGGTCACGTAGTGCCGGTTTTCAACAGCGTGAAAGCCGAGCTCATCTGTATTACCATGAGCAATTCCGCCTCGGATTCCACCGCCTGCCATCCAGACGGTAAATCCATACGGATGATGATCGCGACCGTTTGAACTCTGCGAACCCGGTGTACGACCAAATTCACTTGCCCAAACAACAAGCGTTTCGTCGAACAACCCACGTTGCTTCAGGTCCTTTAGCAACGCGGCGATTGGTTGGTCGACTTGTTGACAAAGCTTTGAATGCCCAGTTTGCAAATTCGAGTGGGCGTCCCAATTCCCTGCTCCTCCGTTGCTGCCATGGTAAACTTGAACAAAACGAACTCCTCGTTCGACGAGTCGTCTGGCTGTCAACATTTGTTGACCAAAGGTTCGTGTTACTTCCTGGTCGATTCCGTACGATGCCAATGTCTGCTTTGATTCTTGATCCAGTGAGACGACTTCCGGTACTGCCATCTGCATGCGAAAGGCTAGCTCGTAAGACTTCATGCGAGCCCTGATCGACTCATCCTCTGGAAATGCATCGGCGGTCAATTGATTTAACCGACGCAAGAATCCGAATTCGCTTTCTTGCTCCTCTGGACGAACATCCGGCAGCCGTTTCGCATAGGGAAGCGGATCGCGCGGATCCAGCTTCAACGGAATGCCATCATACTGAGGTCCCAAGTAGTTTGCTCGATACGTTTCGACGCCGCCACAACAGTCAGCGACAGGAGTTCCCATGACGACAAATTGAGGCAAGTCATCGTTCAATGAGCCAAGCCCGTAGTTTACCCAAGAACCAATCGTCGGAAAAAAGCCATCGATTCGGTGTCGCCCGGTGTGAAACTGGAGCTGCGCACCATGATTGCTATCTTCAGTCCACATCGAACGAATCAAGCAAAGATCGTCGGCGCATTTCCCAAGATGAGGCCACCAATCGCTGATCTCCAGTCCGCTTTGCCCCCACCTTCGATAGGCAACCTGAAGAGGATAAACCTCCGTCCGAACAAATCCATTGTTGGGATCAAATGCAACTGCGCGCTCGTTGGCCATGTACGGTGACTTTAGCACGTCACCATACGGAGTTTCAGCGAAAGTTTTTCCGGCGTACTTATTGAGTGCCGGCTTGGGATCGAAAGACTCCATGTGGCTGGTTCCTCCGATCATGAATAGCCAAATGACACTCTTGGCTTTAGGTGCAATACGTCGAATGGACGCTCTTGGATCCAATCGGGATTCTTGTGCCTGAACACTTTCCTGCTCAAGCATCGCCGTCAATGCTAGACCTCCAAAACCAAGTCCAGTATCGCACAGCATTTGTCTTCGGGAAAAGGTTGATCGTGTTGGCATGATTTGGGAGTTCTTACTAATTAAATTACTAAGCATCATTTGGAAAATATGTGGAATATTCTTCCAACTTGTCGTCTTCAGTCCACAGGCTGGAAGCCTATGCTACATCATCGTACACTTACGAAATCGCTGTGATTCAGCAAGACGTGCGCTAAACTTTGGCAAGCACGCTCGCTTGGGTCAGAAGCGGGCGGCTCTGATGGTGACTTAGATGATTCAGCCTGCGTTACTGCGTCATTGGCGTTTCGAGCCTCTACCGCGCGCTCCGTTAAGAAAACCAGACACGCTTCGAGTTCATCATTAGTTGGCGGTCGATTCAGCGTTCCCATAAAGAGCCGTTGCACGAACGGCTTGACTATTTGGCCGGACTCTCTCCAGATTCGCAATGCTAATTTGCGAGATGAAGATCTCGCCAATTGGCTATTGGCCAGCACTAGCGCTTGCTGAGGTATGACGCTTGGGCGTCGACGATAGCATTCGCTTGGACTAGCCGCGTCGAACATGACCATCATGGTCATCTGTTTTTCATAAGCGTGTCGAAAATAAACGCTCCGCCTCAAACTCCTTTCGCCTTCCGTTTCGCTAATATCTGGGCCACCCATGGCATCATCGAGAATATTCCCTACGGCCAATACGCTATCACGTACCTCCTCGGCATCGAGTCGTCGAACGTTTCCTCGCCAATAGTATTGGTTATCCGGATCCAGCTTTTGAGCTGCTGCCATGTGTTCTGCTGATCCCGAAGTAGCCCGTCGATAGACCTGGGTTCCGACTAGAATACGATGGAGATGCTTCATGTCCCAATCGCTTTCAATAAACTCGGCAGCAAGCCAATCTAAGACCTCCAGCAGTTCCGGTTTCGGGGTCTTCATTCCAAAGTCAAAAACGCTTTCGACTAGTGGAGTTCCGAAATGCCTCGACCAAATATGATTCACAGCAACGCGAGCTGTTAAGGGGTTTTGGCGATCTACAATCCAACGAGCCAAAGCCAACCGCCTGCCCGTACTCTCTTTTGGATAGCCGCTTGTTATCGGTGTGTACTGTTTGATTCTTCCGGAGGAATCAGATGCGACCAATTTTTTGTGAGCGACTTCGGCTGCGGCTAGTTCCTTTTTTGCTTTTTCTATTGCCGCTATTCGCTTCTTTTCGTCCGCTTGAGTCGCTTTTTCAGCAGACAGCAAAGCACGTGTAGAGGTTGCAACTCGAAGTTCGCTTTCGATGTCCCTCCATTGTTGCTCAGCTGCCAGCGCTTCGGTTGCTAGCTGTTCGAATACAGAAGCATCGTTCCGAAGATGCTTGGCCTTTTCCGCACCATAACGCAGCTTGATCGACGTCAAAGACGCTTCGGCTTCTCTCAATTTGAGCAAATCGAATGACAAGTCAGACTGCAAATGAAACGGGCTAACATCGTGTTTCGTAGAGTCGTGTTTCGTAGTAGTCTCATTCAGTGCAAAACGCGCGGCTGAGGCCGACGGCTCACTTGATGAAATGGTTTTCAAATCGGATTCCTTCTGACTTTGGAAGGACTTCACTACTGCAGATTTCGCTTCGTCGATTTTATTCCAAGCTTTCTGAAGTGCCGCCAGTTCAGCCTCTGGAGTCAGTTCGGGCAAGTAGCTGGCAATCGGAAGAGGGACCGATGCCACATCATAGGCAATACGGATTGGCAACTGCGAAGGGATGGAGGACTCGATCGGTTTGTCTTTGACTGGATGCTTGTCGTCACCGCGGGCAAAAAGGTAAGTTTCCGCATTGAGGTCTGCATCGTAGGCGCGAGGGAATCCAGTCTCGGCGATCGGCGAGTTCGAAAAAACCGGATCGGTCCGAACGCGATGGGGCTCAAAGATGGCTCGAAAGCGATAGTAATCGGCTTGGGGCAATGGGTCGTATTTATGATCATGGCACTTTGCACAATTGATTGTCAAACCAACAAAAGCTTTCGCCGTATGCTCGACGGTTGCATCGAGCCAAATATTGCGATTGCTTCGGTGGAAATTGCGAGCGAGAAATCCGGTGGCTCTCAAGACTTGATCATTGAGTGGATCGATCTCGTCGCCGGCGAGCATCTCGACGATCATTTGATCGTAGGGTTTGTTTTCATTAAGAGACTCGATGATCCAATCTCGCCAATGCCAGATATTCCTTTGGCTCCCTCGAACTTCTTCCTTGTAGCCGTCCCAATCGCTATAGCGCCAAACGTCCATCCAATGGCGTCCCCAACGTTCGCCGTAGGAAGACCGACTCAGCAATAGTTCAACGCGACGTTCGTAAGCATCATTTCTTTGGTCGGAAAGGAAGGATTCTATTTCCTCGAGTGTCGGCGGAAGGCCGGTTAAGTCGAGCGTAATGCGTCGCAACAAAGTCAATCGATCGGCTTCCGGCAACGGAGTCATGCCCCGTACAAATTGAGCGGTTGCGATGAAGCCATCTACTGCAGAAGCTTCCGTCACAATAGGCATAGGCAACTTCGGCTTGTTAATCGGTCTGAATGCCCAATGATCGCTTGGACCAGCGACCGATTCTTCGCGTTCCGGCGAAGGTGTTCGGTTGGCAATCCAGTCACGAAGCACGGCTACTTCCTCAGCCAAGAGTGCCACGCCCTCGCCCTCCGGCGGCATGCGTTCATCCGCCGAAGCTTCTAGCACTCGTTTCAATATCTTGCTTTGATCCGGTTCGTTGGACACGAGAATCGGGCCGTCGCTCGAGCCTTGTTTGATAAAAGCAGCGGTGTCCAAACGAAGACCTGCCTCGCTACGAAGTGGTCCGTGGCAGGTAATGCACTTCTCTTTTAGTAGCGGCTTTACTTTGGACGTATAGAACCCCGCATCGATCTGGGCGGAACCTGAACGAGCGAATGCAACGACCAGAAATATCCCTATTAGGAGGTGTAGCTTGACCTGTTTATTCATGGAGTGGCCCAAAGGAAGGCGTTGGAGGGAATTGCGCGTGGCTACGTATCGTGCGGGCTATTTATCTTAGTCTTTTTTTACGGGAATGCGATTCCCTAAGCACCGAACCGGTTTCGCCAATGTGCACTATTTCTCGAACTGTTTCCGAGCGATTTTTGGTCAACCACCGGGAGGCTATCGCAAACGCAGTCGCTAGTTGCATTTGCAAGATTTACTTTATGAACCTACGTCACGGAGAATAGATCCGTCAAATCAAGTTGGGCCGTTGGCAAACATGTCGGCGAAAGGAAATGCGGGGCAAGGGCGATCTCGATTTTCCGATACGATTTACCATCGCTATTTGAGAGGACATGGATGCGAGACGAAGGGACGTCGACGACCCAATACTCTTGCACACCCGCTTCGGCGTAAATGTCGGCCTTCTCCTGTAAATCGGACGAAAGGCTACTGTCCGATACCTCGATCAGCAGCAGTACATCCCGGGCTGTTGGACGCGTTCGGCCGTAGCGGCGCGGTTTAAGCCAAAGTACATCTGGCTCCGGACGATTGTCGTCGCAAATGAAACCACACTGGACTCGAATGTTTGCTTTTTTATCAAGGGTTGATACAACCGACCATCTGGTAAGATAGTCGATGTAATCGTCATGAATGGGGCCGGCTGGATTCATGAATCGCAATTCTCCTCGAATCAATTCCACCTTTTTGCCTTCGATGCAATCAAAGGCACCACGATCGACCATTGCATCAAACTCAGCACTGGTCAGTTTTGCAAAAATCGTACTCATCGCTTCCTCATTGAAAAGCTTGACGGTAGCCGCGTCTCTCCGAAACGCGAAATGCCTGCGTCTAGGGGAGACGCAGCCACTTGAAAGCTAGATTAGCATCAGAACCTAGTATAGCCGACCCAATAGGTATTTGCGATGGACATTATTTCTGTCCAGCGGACGAGTCGCTCCGCGTCTCGGCTGCAACATTGACAAAATAACGCAAAATTTTACGCAACGACACAAAGCGTTCTTGAAACGAGTGTAGTATTGGCTCTGCAGAACACAACCCCGTCGAACTGCACGCACCGCAGGCGTTTTACGACCCGCCGCTGAAGTTCGCCAAAGCTTCAGGCCTTGTGACTTGTTTAACCCGCGCAGCGGCTGGCACACCTTCTTGCGATTCGCCTCTTCTACCCACAGCCAACAGCGAAGTACCAATCGGCAGTGAAAAGGTTCCTAAGAAATACTGCTCTAGAAGCGACAGATTAAGCATCGCCCGGTTGATGAGCGGCGATGGAATGTTCGGCGGTTTAGGGCGAGACTTGATCAATAGCTCTTTCAGGCGAACGGCCATTTTCATTGGCACCAACCAATGAAAAAAGTACTGGCACCGCTCTATACGCAGGTCCGCGAACTTTGCAACCGGTGCCAAACTCCGCTTGGTAAATCGTGTGTAATGATGATTCATGTCATCATGGTTTGTCCATAGGCAACGGAAGGCTGGGACGGTCAAAACGAGGCGTCCCCCCGGCTCGAGCAATTCGACCGCATGCTTCAATGATGCTTCAGGATCTTGAAGATGCTCCAATACGTCCAACATGAGGATCAACGTATATCGTTTACTCGGAGCAAACGATTGATCAAGTGGTCCGATATGAATCTTATATTTCTCGGCCGTCTCAGGAGAAACCAAGGACCCATCCGACTCTAGTCCCTCAATTGTTCCACCAAACTGAGCAACCCGATCAAAAAATAGACCGTCGCCACAGCCAAGGTCTAGGATGTTTGGGTTGGGCGGCAAGCCTAGACCTTTAATAACTCGAATCAAGAACTCTTCGCGAGCCCGCCACCACCAGTGTTCGTGGTAAAGACGCTTGTAGGCTTGGCCGTAATCATTCTCCATGTTTCGTCCGCGTTGCGACTACTTTTTTAACAACATAATGAGGCCGTTGTTTCACTTCTTCATAAATCCTACCGATGTACTCGCCGATTACACCCAAGAATAGCAGTTGCACACCGGAGAGGAATGTAATTGCAAAGATCAGCGCGGTAAATCCAACAGGTGACTGCCCAAAAAAAACCTTAACAATGAGCGAGTAAATCATGAACAACATCGAACACGATACGGCCAGCATACCGAATGCGGTCGCAAGTCGAATCGGCACAACCGAGAATGCGAAGACTCCGTCGAACGCGAGCCGAAAGAGTCGTCGAAGGCTATACTTTGACTTTCCAGAATGCCGCGCATTGCGTTCGATTTCCAGACCCTTTTGTTGAAAACCGTACCACGTTCTGAGACCTCGTAAGTAACGTTGCCGTTCGGGAGACTGACGCACCAAGTCTACTACTCGCCGTGACATGATCGCAAAATCTCCAGCCCCGATCGGCAGTTTTAGATCCGCTAGCACCGAGATCAATTGATAGAAAAGCGCATAGCACGCTCGCAGCCATACACTTTCCTTTCGTCCAACTCTCACGACATAAACAACATCAAATCCCTTTTGTGCTTCTGCCAAAAGCTCGGGAATGGCCTCGGGTGGATCTTGCAAATCGCCATCCATTACAACAACAAAGTCACCGTTCGCATGATCGAGCGCTGCGCCGATCGCAGCTTGATGGCCAAAGTTTCTCGACAAAGTGACGCCGACTACACGACTGTCCTTTTCGGATGCCTGCTCGATCATAGCCCATGTTCGATCAGCGCTTCCATCGTCGACAAGTACGATCTCATGGGGCCCGCCAGGCAACGAATCGAGTACAGTCGAACAACGCCGCAACAACTCTTCGACAATGGTCTCTTCGTTGTAAACCGGAATCGCAATCGAAACCTTCTGTGTGTTACTCACGATTTCGGTTCTCCCTTGAAATAAACTAGGCTCCATAGATCGATTCCGAAGAGTTTCACCGGAAACGGTTCAAAAACCGTGGTACGAAAATGGGTATTGAAGATTTCTTCCCAAGCCGGTAATGGACGCGGAAAATCTCCGCGATCGCTTTCTGCCAACCAACGAGGAATACCGGGGCGATCCGGCAAAACCAAATCGACAATGTGAACAAAACCTCCCGGGCTGACCAGTTTACCAAGTTGGCCTAAGATGCGGTGTGTATCGCCATCGCTAAGATGATGCAACAAACTGTTTAACAGAATAAAGTCAAATCGTTCGCTAGCGGAGGCTTCAAAAGTACACACGTCTTGAACAACAAAGTTTCGCTTGTACTTCTCTTGTGCGTACCGGACATAGCTTGGATTGATATCAAACCCCGTGTAGTCCGCCTTCTCGAAGTATCTGCAGTTGGTGCCGGGGCCGCAGCCCACATCCAATACCCGTTTTATCTTGTCAAAATCATTATGTTGCAATACCGGTGCTAGTTTCGCGTGCGAAAAAGGAGCTTGCCACAAACGATACGCCGTCGTATTGCTCATGATGGCGCTTAGTCTTTTTATCATTTCCATTGGTGTAACCAAAATACTCCATTCCGTGTTCGTTTTTAAGCAAGCGAAAGCTCGTTTGTCGGACATGATTTTCGCAGCGCAACGCAAACCAAACCAGCGGGGCTGGTCGAATTCTTTCGAATTCGTTTGCTTCATGTTTGGGATTGGATCTAGTCGCTCTCTATGATTCGCGACGACGCGACGATACAATTGCATTTGTGAAAAAACAAATGCCATGGCGGAACAACACGTGAAGCGAATACTCGTCTCTTGGATTGGGCACACAGATTTGAAAGCGATGTCTGCAATAGTGCCTGCATCGCAATCTAAGGCCGTTCGGAAAATCGTTGGGGATGCTGTGGATTCCAAAGCTGGGGTTGGACCAATAAGAATATTGCTGGACCAGGAGTCGTTTAGCTAGGTTCATCTTGTCGCCGACTATTCGCCTGCAGCCACAAAAGAGTTTGCGTCTTGGCTTGGAATCAATCCAAAGCTTCACAATGTCACCTTGCTGCGGCTGGCGAGCTAACGATCATCGGCGATTTCGAACCTGATCCCGCGCTTGCCAAACTAAACGAGATCCTCGACGGCTGGAAGCCAGCGAAGCCTTATTCTCGTATCGAGATGCAAGCCTTTTTGGCGGTTCCCGGAAGCAAGCAGTCCGTTCTGACGCCCGATAAAGCCAATGCCAATTACGAGGCTGGCATCAGCATTGCAATGAACGACCAGCATCCGGATTACCCCGCACTCCTGCTGGGTGACTACATCTTTGGTGGTGGCTTCCTGTCGTCGCGACTAGCCGACCGCGTTCGACAGAAGGAAGGATTGTCCTACGGAGTCTTCTCAAGGTTTTTCGCCAGTTCGGAGGATAAGGTGGCGAGCGTATCCATGAATGCCATTTGCAACCCTGCCAACATTGGCAAAGTCGAAACGGCGATCCGCGAAGAACTTGAACGACTGCTAAAGGACGGCATCCCAAGCGACGAATTTTCGAAAGCCAAGGAAGCCAAGGAAGCCCTCCTCCAATCGCGTCAGCGTTTGCGAAACAGTGGTGACTTCTATTTTGCATCTCTGCTCAGGAGTAGCCTACAGCGAACGCTCGCCTACGACGCCGGGATCGATGCCAAGCTAGCTGCGCTCACACCCGACGAAGTTCACGCGCCTTACGCAAGCACTTTGATCCGAAAAAATTGGTCGTAGTTGTCGCTGGCGATTTTGCCAAGTCCAGTGGAGACGTACCGGCCAAATAAATCGTGTCGCGTTTTTTGCCATTACTCGAAGATTGCTAAGTATCACGCAGCTGACTCATTCTCGCGACGGTCCTAAGCAAGTGAAGTAGTAGGTCACTTTCAAAGAGACTAACGAGGAGACCAAAGATGTACACGCGACTTTTTCAAGGGGGCTAGTAGTTGCGCACATGCAACTACCTCAGGAGGGCGTGTCCTGAGTGAGCACACGAATTGACTTCGGAGCAGGCAACGCTGACGGTTTCGACCGTCCAGCACGCTTCGGTTTAGCCCACCGACGCAGGTTGAACCCCAATTGGGATTCGTATCCAAGTTCGTGCAGGACTTTGCGAGACAAATTTCCTGTCGTTTTAAGGTTTGTTCTGCAACTCGCATAACGGGTTTAATATCGCGGCAAAGACACATGTCAGCAAACCGCCATCGAAGAAAGAGATGCAATGGAAGCTCTACTCAAGCTTCACGAGTTTGCCTTTCCGCTTGACGATGTTCTTGTAGTCCCATTGAATCAGTTTGGACTCCTTCAGCCATCGCCGAAGAACGGTCGTCTTGATCTCCGTCAGGTTGTTGAAGAAGATCGATGCGTCCTTGAATTTCTTGCCGACAACACCGAGCCCTGGCTCCTGAAAGTCGGCACCGCTCCAGAACATCAGCCGAATGCCCGGCTTCTGTTTGCTGTATCCTACGATGGGATTTCCATCCAGAAACCACACGGGATGCGCGTGCCAAATCTTGCTCTCGGTCGCTGGCAGTCCACGGTCGATTTCAGTGGCCAGCAATTGGCAGATCTCCTTGTCGCTGTCATCCAGGCTTTGATTATAAGTGGCGATGTCCGGGTGCATGAGGTTTTCCTTGTCGATTGGTCTGCGCGATCAATACGTGTCGTAGTGGACTTCGCCAGAAGTCCTGCAACTGCTTGGATCACCATGCAGGCTCCGGTGTCATCGGAGAACTGGGGATTGAAGGAGTACCCGATCGACTGGAAGAACGTCTTCGACTTGTCGAGGTTCTTGACGGGCAGGTTGACGAACATCTTGATGGGCATAGCGGTTTCCGTTGAAATCAGTCAACTCTCGGGGTCGTACCCGAACTCGCGGAGCTCCTGAGAGCAGCGGCAGGCTTTGGCGATCTTCGTGGCCCACTGAACAGCGGCTTCGCGCGTCGGGAGTTCCAAGACGCAGAAGCCTCCGTCGAACTCCTTAGTTTGCGGGTAAGTTTCATTGGTAACGGTGCCGTTCGCTGCAACCAAAACTGGAGCGACGCCTTCGTTAATGCCACCACCAAACACATATACGCCAGCAATCTTTGCCTCGCGGATGACCTCGTGTGCCGCTTCGCTGACTGCGGGCATATCCTCGACGGGAATGTTCATTGCAGCGGCAGGAAATGAGATCAGGTATTTCGACATCGTTTTGGTTCTCCAAGTGTGAGTCTCCGTGCTGGAAAGTGATTGGCTTGATTGCTGCTCATTTTCCGTTTGCGCCGTAGTCCGGCCTGTCGACCGTGTTCGGGTCGCGAATGAACCACGCTTGGCTGTTGATCGGGGTCACTTGGCAGGGTGATTTTGCCTTCAGCATTCGTAACTTCGTTTGCGGCAACGCGAACCAGCATCTTGTTGTAGGACGCTGTCCGAGTGCTTCCAGCAAACGCAATGATTTTCGACATAATATATCCTTTTTTAGTTTGGCTGGTCCAAGTGCCCCATTTTTCCAGCTTGGTAGTCACTTATCGCTTGTCGGATTTCTTCGCGTGTGTTCATCACGAATGGTCCCTGTCCGATCACCGGTTCACCAATCGGTTCACCGGACAGTGCCAGAATCCGCGCATTCGATTCCGATTCAAGCATCACGACACATCCTTCACGCTCAAACTGAACTAGTTCAACGGCCTTTGCAGCTTGGCCATTGATGGTGACGCTGCCTTTTTGAACGATGAATACGCAAGTATGCCCATCTGGCACTTGAATCTCAGCCTTTCCCTCAGCCGATAACTGCAAGTCCCAGGCGTTGATCGGTGTAAATGTGCTGGCGGAACCAGTTTGCCCCATGAACCTACCAGCAATCACGCGGACTGTTCCCGCATCGTTTTGCAATGAAACGCGAGGAAACCGATCGTCTCTCAAGTCTTGATACTTTGGCGGTGATGCCTTGTTCTTTGCGGGAAGGTTGACCCAGAGCTGCACCATTTCCAACATGCCGCCTTCTTTTGCAAAACGGCGACTGTGAAATTCCTCGTGAACGATTCCATTTGCAGCAGTCATCCACTGAACATCTCCAGGGCCGATTGTACCGTGTCCTCCGCTGGAATCACGGTGCTCCAACTCTCCTTGGTAGAGTATGGTTACCGTTTCAAAGCCCTTGTGCGGATGCTCGCCGACACCTCGCTTGGCTTGATCTGGGCCAAACTCGTGCGGCCCGGCGTAGTCCAACAAGAGGAACGGATCAAACTCATTTCCGCCACTGTAAGAAAAAAGGCTTCGAACAGGGAAACCGTCGCCAACCCAATGTTTAGGAATGTCGTGTATGATTCGCCTGATCTTCTTCATAATGTTTCACTTTTACTTCTTTTCATCTTTTCATCTTTTTTCAAAACCTGACGGAAGGACGTACGCGGGGCGTCGATCATAAATCGGGCTGAACCGGACGCTAGCGCGTTCCGGCAGATTAGCAGCAGGGCGCTAGCCCACGGTTTCCGGCCTATGTTGTGATCGATGTCGCAAGCGGCATGCGACCATGTGCATCACTACTGATACTTGTCCATTTTGGTTTCAAACCCATCCTTCACAACGGCTTGAGCCTTCGCGTAGGCTTTGTAACCGGCGTTAATCGCACTGATTGCTGGAAACGCCATGCAGACGCTTGTCAGCGTTCCCGCGATCACCATCGTCTTGCGTCCGGTCTTTTCGATAGCTTCGACAAACGACGGATTGTCCCATGCATTGATCTGTCCGGTTCGCGGAATGAACTGAGCGTGCGGGGCACACTGGTGAATTTCGGGAATCAGCGGCCCGTTTGGACCATCCGGCACTGACGCTGTGGTTAGGACGGGAATGTTGAGCAGCGATGCAGTCTTGGCGAGTGCGATCGCGTAGTTTCGCAGGTCCGGGACGGGAAGGTCTTTCACTGTGTTGAACAATCCACTTTGATGGTCGATGAGCAACATGACAACATCTTCGGGGTCAATCATCCAATTGTTGAGGCCATTTTGATTCTCCTTTGCGATGGATCGTGACTTATACAAACAATGATGCGCCACACTCTTTTGAAGGTCGACGGCACGCATCACTCACACGACTTGATTTTTATACCGAAGGGAAACACAATGCAAGTATGGGCGTATTTGTTAGTAGTAACATTTAGGTTACTATGGAGGTTTGATGGACAAGAAAAACACGAAAAAAGCGGCAAGTTGCCCTGTCGAAACGACCTTGAAGGTTATCGGCGGGCGTTGGAAAGTGCTGATCATTCACTATCTCCTTGACGACACCAGGCGTTTTGGTGAACTGTCTCGTTCATTGGGAGGCATTTCCGCTAGAACGCTGTCGAAGCAACTTCGAGAACTCGAAGATGACGGCGTCGTGGATCGCAAGGACTTCGGTGAAATCCCACCCAAAGTTGAGTATTCGCTAACGCAACTCGGCAAAACACTGGAGTCGGTCTTGCTTTCCATGGAAGCGTGGGGCCTAGCCATCGAGAAACGCGGAAAGAGAACGCGGTAACGGAACTCGCGTACAGTTTCAGTGATTGAGTAATTCAGTGATAGCCCGACCATGCGCCTCATTCCGCTTTCTTTTGAGATCCCTTACTTTTTCCACAACTGGCTGCGAATTCTCGGTTCACCAAAAACCGTCTTCATTACAAACATCTGGCTATCTCGGAGCGGCGTGAAACATCCATCGCACACCAAATCTGTCGTTCAGTGCTCCATAAACCCCATAGGGTTTCACATCCATTGGATCGGTTACTTCTGCGCCATCCGAAAGTTCATCAAAAATTCGCTTTGTCTCCTCGTATGTGCCGCCGCTGATGTAGAGACACACCCTATTTCCCATTGAGGGAGCTTGATCTGGTCGAAGCCAATCCGAAGCGGATAGATCGATACCTGGGGCAACGAGTCGCGCGTTCAGTATCCTTTGGTGCATAATTTCGGGGAAGTGGTTCTTCATCGGAGATTCCCCTATCTCCGACAGCGTGAGTGCCCCTCGAAAGACCCTTCCGTAGAACTGCATGGCGTCCTTGCAATTTCCGTCGAGCAAGAGATATGTCGTAACGGTCATCGTGTTTTGAGTCGACATTTGAGCTGAGTTCATCTCTGGTTCCTGACGATTGGCTGAACACCCTTGGGCAACTGTAACAAGCAACAATGCAAACAACATTCTTGGCATGATTGTCGATTCCTATCGGTCCGAGTCAGAGAAATGGGTGCCGCCTTTAGTCGAGATCTCACACGTGTCTTCACCGCTGTTGATCGGAGCGTATCCCTTTGGAACTCACAACTTTGGAGGTATTTCAATAACTCATTTGAATTGCCTTTTTGCCTTCGTTCGCTCGACAGCTTCGCGAACGCGAAACTTCACGATTCTTGCAATGAGTTTTAGCGGTAGTGGCTGGTCCAACGGAAATTGAACTGCGCCTTTGGAACTCGCATACGACGACAACTCGTTCTCGAATGCCTCGATTCCCGCTGGAGTCGGAAGCGATGAAAGTCGCCGGGGACTTGTACCCAGCGGGGAGCGTGCCGTAGAGAAACTTGCGTTTCATCAGCAGCGACATGAGCCACCGAACGGGAGCGGGAATCACGAACCCAGTACCATCGATGCACGACTCGATCGACATTGCCAGACGCAAATAAATCTGCGCCTGAGTCCAATTCCCCAGCGTGCGGACAGGCTCTTTCGTCCATCGCTCCGTAAAGCATGACGATCGTTGCCCAATCCGTTTCTTCGACGCTCGCAGCCAGGCAGTGCTGCAACGAGATCGCGGCTTCGAGGTGAAACGTCGTCGTCAGGTCCGTGCGTGACTGAAGCAGCCAGCGGCACATTCGCAGCGGACAAAGTTGCCTTCGAACGTTGGATGCGTTTCTTCACGGTCTCGACATGAAGCAACAGACCGCGCGCGATTTCCGAAACGCCGAAGCCGCAAAGGGTTTTCAGCGTCAGGGCAATTTGCGACTTACGTTCCAGTGATGGGTGACAGCAGACGAACATCATCCGCAGCAAGCTGTCGGGGAGCTGCTCTCCGTCCAGCCAGGAATCGATGAGTGAGGCTGACGGGAGCGACGCTAACAACCGCACGGATGATAAAGCATTCGTTCCATTCGCTGGCTATCGAACCACTTAATGCGAAAGGAATGGACGGAGTTGTTTGGGCCCCCGACGAGCCAGGAATCGAACTCAAGCCAATTCCGGAAGCGCCAGCTCCTGCTCAAACGGCTACTGGTCGGCTCACTCAAATGCGCGTGATTTCAAAAAGGTTCAACGGCTTCGATGTACCTGCGCCGACCAGTGCGATTGTTGAAGAACAAGAACGCATGCTTCGCCTTTTGCCAACGCCAATTTATCGCTATGTCAATGATGACCGTTTGCAAGAATCGGCGGATGGAGCAGTCTTCGCATTTCTATTTGATTGGGATCCCAAAATCATCCTTGTCATCGAAATTCGTCCAACCAAGGAAGGAGCCCGATGGCATTACGGACTGGCGCGAATGGATAATAAATCGCTCCGTGTAGAATACAATGGGGAAACCGTTTGGGAAAATACCGAAAGAAACTTAGGCAGCCAGCGTGCCAAGTACTATTCCGTTACAGCGACCACGCGTCCAAATGAGATTAAGTGACGGCCAGCTCATTTTCCGATTGTGGTTCATTTAAACCCGCGAAAGGGGACGCAGCGGACGGAGCTCAATAACGGGCTACTGAGCACCGTTTTTTAAACTTCGCCGGTTAGCCACAATGAACGAAAATAAAATTGCGTATTCCTCGTGCGGTCGGCGCAAACATCCGCTTCTCGTTCGTCGCGAGATTCGAATCGGGTAGCTCGGCAGGTGCTAGGTTGAACGTAACGATCCGCTGAGATAAACTCAGCGGCTTTCGACGGGTACCAAATGCCGTCGCAATGCGACTCAAAACCAAATGCCTTGACACTGCGACTCAAAACCAAATGCCTTGACACTGCGACTCAAATCCAAATGCTGTCGTCTTGCGAGTTGGACAAAATTGTCGATGTAAGTCATGAATAGATGGCAATTCGTTGCCACATAAAACGGGCCGTTCTGCTTCCTTCGGGTTTCACCATGGTTTATCCAGGCGGGAGCAACTTCTTACTAGCAAGGCAGAGTCCATTTCCCCGCTGCTCAAAGTTTTTTTATTTTCTTAAATTCTTGTTGACTTTGCGATCGATGTGGCAATACAATGCCATGTGGCAAGAGGTTGCCAGTAAGATATTTGAATCGAGTACGGAGAAAGCAATGTCCAAAAAGGCAGCAAACCATAAAGAACTTGGTGCACGGGAGCGGCAGATCATGGATGCGATCTTCGCGCTGGGTGAGGCTTCGGTCGGCGATGTTCAAAAGAAATTAGACGACCCACCGAGTTATTCATCAGTGCGAACCATGATCCGATTACTGGAAAGCAAAGGACTCCTGAAGCATCGACAGGAAGGGACGAAGTACGTCTATCGACCGATCCAGTCGAAAGAATCCGCCAGCAAGTCCGCGTTGAGTCATCTGGTCAAGACATTCTTTGGCGGTTCACCCAGCGATGCGGTGGCTGCCTTGTTCGAAACCGAGAAACTCACCAAAAACGACTTAAAGCAGATCGAAACACTTATTCAAGAGGCTCGTAAGGAAGGAAGATAGTCATGTTCTACGAATTAATGCTTGCGATGTTTTCGGAGTTTGCTCTGGATGTGCTTGTCAAAGCAACACTGCTACGGCGCAGCGGCGCCGCTTGTTAAGAGTTTCTCGCGATTGGATGAAGCTCAATTGCGGCCTAGCATATCGACTCTGCCAGAGTGAGCAAACCAAGTGGAACAGTAGCGGACATTTTTTCGGTGCGGCCGCTGAAACGATGCGACGAATTCTCGTCGAACATGCTCGTCGCAAACGCAGCGAGAAACATGGCGGTGCTTTACAACGCGTCGAACTGGATGGTGCCAATCCACAGATCCCAACTCGCCACGAAGATCTGTTGGCCCTTGACGAAGCCCTTTGCCGACTTGAAGAGCAATGGCCGGAAAAAGCCCAGATCGTCAAACTTCGCTACTTCGCAGGATTCACAGTACCCGAGGCGGCGTCAGCGCTGGGGATCTTTCAAGCAACGGCTGAGCGTTATTGGAGTTTCTGCAAATCCTGGCTGTTTTCGGAATTGAAGTAAGTTGGCTCCAGGCCCAAGTTGTAGTCACGCAGGATATGCGTTTTTGTCACCGGGTTATTTGTTGGAATCGGTGTGGATTTGGCAACATCACGCGGAGAAGCTATGTAGGGATTGATTTCAAGAAAAAAATCCGGCACACTCGTTGGGGATACTAAAACACTTCATACTCCAACGAGGGCCGAATTATG
>JAYTVL010000344.1:0-64068 GCA_043744075.1 Pirellula sp.
AAGATGTAAGGCCCGAGTTTATGTTGGCGTCGAAACTTAGCTTGGCAACGTTGTCGGTTGCGAACGAGTTGCCACATCAAGTATTCAGCGGGCGTAGGCGCGCGACGAAGGTGCTTAGCGAAATCGACTCGGGCTTGCCACCTCATATCAAGCTCCATCCTCCTCATCCCCCGACCCCCTCTCCTCCCGAGGAGGAGAAGGGCAGAAGAAATCTCAAGATTCAACTCGCCGCATTGCAAGATTACCACCAATCGAACGGGGACGAACGGGGACGAAAGGGGACGAAAGGGGACACAGCACTATGTCGGGGGGGTATTACCTGAATTGGAAGCCATACTATCGCCGCTTTTTTAGCGCGAAGGCATGCTCATCCAATCGAACAACATCGAGTTTCGAAAGTCTAGGCGACTTCCGTTTCGTTGGTACTTTCATTTCTGATTCTTGCCTTACAGCTCACGTCGCCAACGTTGCGGAACGCCTTCGAATGCAGCTTGATATGTTTGCTCTAACGGGACCAAGAGATGTCTGTGCCTTTGTAAAAATAATGGCATATCCGGTAACGGTTTGCCCACCGCAACCGGTTCAATGAATGCCTCAAGCTCCAAATTGGCTGAATACGATACGAGCGTTAGTGGTTCATCTGACGGCAATCTAAATGGCTGATCCTCTTCGATTTCACCCCAGATCGCGCCATGAATCCCGTTTGGATCTCTTGGCCCAGGTGGAAAGAGATCAATAATGAGCATATGAATCTCGGACTTAAGTATTTCGATCGTTTTGTTAACAAAGGAGTTCAATCCATTGCGACTCGACTTATTACCAGGCGATACGATTTCGATGATCGCGACGACATCGTCACCACTTCGATGACGGATTACGACTCGGCTCCGTCGCTGCGCGTACAACTCCATTTCGGACTTGGCGGTGAATCGTGTCTTGGGGCTAGCAACAGCTAAACCACCCGCACCATTGGAAACTCGGTCGTTATCTAGCTCAGAATCGCCAGTCGTTGATTCGCTGTGATCTCCGAGCGTCAGCACATCGGGGCCTAGGCCACCTGCGATTTGCTCGGCCATTGCATAATAGCCACTTGGAAGTAGACCGGCGTTTAAGCTTCTTTTGATCGTTGTGATCCACTCATGATGGAAATCATGAAACGTACCCGCAATGACTCTTGTCCAATCATGTATCGGCATTTCGACCTATCCAACAAAAAATCGTGAGCGCAGTTCGTCAGGTAACGAATTCAATTCTAGCATGTTGTAAGAGAGGTCGTCCAGATTAATACAAATGTAGTGGGACGAAAGGGGACACAGCACTATGTCGGGGGGGTGTTACCCGGTTTCCCCACCCATGAGTATGGTTCTTCTAAAATTTCGTAGGAAAACGAAAACTATGGTCCTCTCAAGTCTAGACAGCCCGTTTTTGAATACTGGCAATGGTACTCGCCGTCTGTTCCATGTTGGCGCGTGTTCCAAGCAGTTGGGTCTGGGTAAACCAAATGGCTTCTTCGCACAATTGATCGTTTGCCGGACACTGATTGGCTTCTAACCATCTAGTCATAAAATCCTTGCCGTAAATTCGTTGATAGTGTGGGTTCGTGGCCAATGCTCGAACGTGAGTAGACTGATTGAGCCTAGAATAGCCAGAACTGGCAGCGATTCCGGCTTTGCCTAGTTCCTTGATCAACGTCGTTCTGGGCATGTTGGCAAATTGTTTTGGATCATAGCGGAACATGTAAAGATGCCAAGCGCTTCGAGAGCTACCTTTCGCAAGTTTGGCTGGCGCGATTCCAGGTATCTTTTGAAGTAACTCCGTAAGATAGGCGGCGTTCGCATCTCGAATTTTGGATTGCTCCTCTAATCGTGACAACTGTGCAAGCAATAGGGCCGCTTGAAATTCAGTGATTCGGAAATTCGAACCGCGGCCTAAACTGGGGCCAGGCTTCCCTCCGCCCGGCGTATGAAAGTTGTAGCAAAGGTTAGCAAATTGCTCGTCATTGGTTACAATCGCTCCGCCTTCCCCTGAAGTAATATTCTTGCTGGCTTGAAAACTAAAACAGCCAGCAAGCCCAATTGAACCGATTGGCTGCCCTCGCCATTCCGCCAGTGGTGCTTGGCATGCGTCTTCGATCAAAGGAATGCTGCGAGCTTTGGCTATCGCATTGACCGCATCAAGATCGCAGACCGATCCGCCGATGTGCACAGGCAGCAGCAGTTTGGTGTTGGCCGTTATTGCCGACTCTATTTTCTTGGCGTCGATTTGAAAGGATTCTGCATCAGTGTCGACGAACACCGGCAACGCATAGCTATTGGTAATTGCATTGAAGGTTGCAACGAATGTATAGGGAGGCATGATCACTTCATCGCCCGGCCCAATTCCTAAAGCGCCTAATGTCGTTAACAGCGCAGATGTTCCAGAAGTGGTTGCGAGACAGTATCGAGCCTTCATTCGGCTGGCAAACGCAGCCTCGAATTCAGGTACGCGCCGCCCTCCGCTCGTTCGTCCCCAGATGCCAGAGTTCAATACATCACGTAAACCGGATTCTTCAAGCGAATCCCAAAAAGGCCATTCGACATTGGCCTTCACCGCTGCTTTGTCTGCATCCGTCACCGAAGACGGAACTGGTGATGGCGACGCGTGGGCCGATGCAGAGGTTATACACGACGCAACTCCCGCAACTGCGGCACTCTTAATCATTTGACGACGATCGATTGACGACTGCATGTTTCAACTCCTATCTAGTCCAAAAAAAGTAACGGCGTTACGCCATGATATCATTTCGAAGCCCTCTGGTGGCAAAGTTTCAAGATTCGCGAGTTTTACCAGAGACGGGCCTAAGTAATCAAAAGGCATATGCGAACCGAATGCAATCGACTCCACCCCCAAAGATTCGATCAACTTCGGTACGTCCTTGTTTAGAATTACATGCAAACGCGAAAAGTCGATCAAGCAGCGGCCCTTCAAGCCTGCACCTGCAAGTTTTGCTCCATCCAAGCCTATCCAATTGCTGAGCATCAATTTCAGTTTCGGATGAGCTTTTGCAATGTCCAAAATTGTCTTCGTTTCCAGATCTTCGGCTACATCCCAATGGTGCCGCTGTCTGCGATCTTCAAACCGCTGGGTCAGTACGAGTGGGATACCCAATTCCGAGATCTGAGCTATCGCCTCGCGTGCGAGCTCATCCGTCAAGTTATATCCATGGTGAGATGGAATGAGTGTAATCCCCTTCATGCCCAGTTTTTCTACAGATTCCGTCAAATCTCGCCGCCAACCAACGTACCTGGGGTTCACAGTGGCGATCGGAACGAAGCGAGATGGATTTTTTTGAATGGCCTCTACAAGTTCTTGATTGCCGCTATGTGTGTCGCGATAGAAAGCGGACGGCAACCAAGAAACGATCGCTCGATCAATGCCGTTACGATCCATAAATTCGATCATCGAATCGGCAGTGTTGTGGAGCAATCTGCGAAAAGGATAGTGACCAAGGTATGCGTTACAATCGATGATCATAAGATTCTGCGATCAAAGATTTTTTGTGCGTTGAGATAGAATATGTCTTCGCGTTGAGAAGGAGTCAACTCTGCCGAAAGTATCTTTCCAACACATCCTTCCATCGTCTGGTCGGTAGCGAAAAGAACTCGTTCGTGCCCAAGTTCTCGAACACACATTTCGATGGTGTCGTTTTCTAAAACACTGCCGCTTGTATCCACATAAACGTTTGGACAATCTCGAAGTCCTCTTATCGCCCACTGCCAATCGCCACCTCCATTGACGTGCCCCAGAATGAGCATCAACTCCGGGTAGCGTCCAGAAAGCTGACAGAAATCGAGTGAATCGGAAGTCTTCGGTTGCAGAGCAAGAGTTTTGGAATCGGTCAGATGCCCGGAGTGACCAAGCAGCGGTATTCGTTTCGCAATGCATTTCTCGGCGACAGGGAATACCGTTGGGTCCGTATACTTGAACTGGTTATAGAGCTTGACTCCGATCATGCCGCGATCAAGACAACGTTCGATCTCATCCAGTGCTGCTGAGCCATTTCCTGGCTGAACAAAACAGAAGCCTGCGATGCGATTCGGATATCGTTTCATGGCTGCCAACACAGCGTCGTTGGCTTCTCGCACTTCAGCGATCTCAGCCATAGCTCCACCGGTGATCGGTTGAGAACAGCATAGTTTTTCTATCCCTAGTATTTCTGCTGCTTCGATTAGATTCTCGACACGCTCCCAATTTGCGTCGGCCCGAGAAACAGGATCCACAACATGATTGTGGATGTCTATTTTTCTCATGCGGCGCCAATCCTTTGGCAATCCAATATTATTGCTGGCTCGTGGTGCTTCATGCGAGACAGAACGATTCGACAAGCATATAGATGCGAGCCCCATCGCACCAATGCTTTTGCTAGTGGCCTTTAGTATTGCTCTACGATTCAGATTCATCGATAAAATCGCTTGGTCCAAAAGAAACTTGTCGCAAGCTTCCATTGTAGAACTCAGTCAACGTTGAAGTCAAACTTGTTTGGCCCCTTGGTAACATCCGCTTCCAATTTAGACGTTGCAGGATTGGCGAATTTCGGAGGGAGTAAATTCTTAGATGGCATCGACGCAATATTGGAGAGAGTCTCTGAGTAACCAGCAGGATATCCGCTGGAAGGTTTTTGGGATTTTGCTACCTGTTCCGGTTTTGCCGAATCTGTCGGTGATTCGTATTTGGTAATTGAAACGCTGTATTTTCCTAGAACTGCTCCATCACCGTTAGTCTTGGTCGTCAATTTATAGACACCGGCTGCATCGGTGCTGCCAGATGCTGCAAGGCCGGTTGTGGTTGGTGTGAATGCAACGATCGCGCCCTCGATTGGTTTTCCTTTTTGCATAATCGTCCCTGAAACTGGATACGTCGGCTCACCCACCTCGCTCGAACAACTATTCAAGACCAAAAACATCGAAGTAACCGAAACCCAACGCATTGTTCTATTCAAAGTCATCCTTTTGGCTCCAAAATGTGTCGAAAATTTTGACAAAAAAACACTTGAAGAGAAACGAAGCAGTTCGAACTTAAAGTTCGAACTGCTCGAAGAATCATAGTTAATAGAATTATGCTATTCGGGTACCGTAGCGACTTCGCCACCATCCCTCGATCCGAGGGCACCCCAAGCTCCGTAGACAGACTGACCAGAAGAAAGTTGGCGAGCATTCAAATTGCCGGTATCAATACTCTGGCTGATGAAATGCACCGAGCCATCCGCGTAAACGCCATTAACGCCACCAGTGTGTCGACTGGCAGCTGGCATGATTAAGTGAATGGAATCACCATTGATGCCACCATCGGCGCAAGATGGTGCATTCGGCGGCAGCACGGTATTGAAACCGCAGTACATCGGGTTTGCGTCATGCATATTAAAGCCAAAATAGGCTTGAATTGAAGATCCCGCCACAAAGTATTTACCCGAAACCACACTGTTACAGAGCGATGGTGTATTGATTATCCCGGTAACCCGAGTGTGCGTTCCTTTCACCTTTTCTACCTGGTTGGCACCCACGACTACTGGGTTTGTATTACGATATTGAGGAGTTGATTGTTGGCTAAGTCGTTCACTGATCGCAATGGTGTTGCTCGTACCATCCGTGATATCTTTGAACCCGTAGTTCTTCGTAGTCGTTGTCGAACTGGTGGCACGTGCACAGAAGACTCCTCTCGCATCCCCCAAGTTGTTTACACCCTGCATAAGTGACTCGACCATGTCGCCACAGCTCAACGCATAGCTGTGAGATCGCACGTTTGTGTTATAACCATCATCGGAGGGGCAACGGATAACGGAAATATTTACATCCCATGGAGCATAAGTTTCCCATGGAGCAGGACCATGAGGTGGGTTCGTAGCATTACCTGCGGCCATTGCAGCGTAATAATTCCCGCCTTCGATGTAATTTAACAATGGGACGAACGCAGTGATCCGACCGCGATTCGAGTTAAACAACCCGGTTCCAGTTGAACTGTTGGTTCCTGAACTGCGGGCCGGAAGTTTCTTGTACGAGGATTCGTAGTTGTGCAATGCCAACCCCCATTGCTTGAGATGGTTTGAACATTGCATCCGACGAGCGGCTTCACGAGCAGCTTGCACCGCCGGTAAAAGCAATCCAACCAAGATGCCAATAATTGCAATGACGACCAACAATTCGACCAGTGTAAATCCGCGGATTTTCAATATGCTTCGTTTCATCTCTGCACCTCCAGATGTAGTATGACCAAAAATTGGAAGATGGTTTAGGAAGACCACCGTTTATCATTTTGTTAATTATGTTTTCACGTTTAAAGTGTGTCAACTGGCCATATGGCCGGGCCTATCGAGAATGCTTTTCCGTTAACTGCACTATTGCCGCAACCTGGAATTGTTACTTCACTTTGAATGGTTTGCCATTCGGCTTCACGCCAGGGGTACTGACCATCTATTTCTAGAGGCATGGTAAATATGCCCCGAGTAAAACTCGGGGCATTTCACAGCCCCTTGGTGATGGGGCATTTCTCGGTTGCGGCACTTGCGCGTTGTAATAGTTAGTTGTTAGGCGAGCGGCAGACTGGAATATACCTGGGACCGGGTGGCTCGCGCAGAGGATGTGATTTTATAGTACCCGTCACACTCCGTGTGACGTCCGCAGTTCAAAAACCTTTGGTTTTTGAGGCAACGTCACACGGAGTGTTACGGGTACTTTCTTCGGATTCAAAAAAATCATAGCCTCTCAGAGCGATAGCGAAGGGCGTGGATTTGAGGTTCAACGCAATTGACACTTCACACGCCCGAACGTGCCTTAGAGCGTGCCGCCCGTGCGTCAGAACGTGCCACCCAATTTATAGGTAGATTTCAAGCTGCCGCTCGCCTTAAGAATAGAATCAGCGGGAGGGAGTTTTCTCTGCGAGGGAAGGTGATAGATCGAACAATTCCCTGCCGATACGTAAGCTTTCTGCACGCTGCTCTATCGCAAGACCGCGCGAGAATGGTAGGCGTGCGAGGCCGCTTAGATCTTGGACCACACGGTTGGTAGCAGCGATCACGCGGCAGAGTACGGGCACCGAAACGTTGCTTAAATCATCCTGAGCGCTGTGATGCTGCCATCGCATGCCGGAGTCCATGTTGGGACGATAAAGTGTCACTGCTGGTACGCCGAAAATGGAGAACGGGAAATGGTCCGCGAAAGGCATCGGTGCGGGCTTGTCAGCTACATCGAGCCCGTGCGAAGCGAATGCGTTCGTCATCCAGCGCGAGAACTTGAGTGAGCCCGCGCGGATCATCCAATGGTGACCCATTGGCGAGGAGACACTGTCAAGGTTAAACATCGCGCCGATCTGCTTCATCTCGGCGAGGTGCCGGCGCACGTACTCTGCAGAACCGACCGAGAGCTGCTCTTCGGCGCCAAAGGAAACGAACCGGATGGTGCGCAGCGGCTGCATGGACGCCAACAAGTTAGCCAGTTCAAGCAGCGCAACGACACCGGAGGCGTTGTCATCTGCGCCAGCGTTGTGGCACTGAGTGTCGTGATGAGCACAGAGCAGGACAACGGGCAGTATTCGCTTCGGATTTGGATCTGACGCTATTTGGCTAGGCATTCGCGACAGTTTTTTTGGCGAGGATGAATTCATTGCCATTTCTTTGTACCACATGTTCGACATTGGTCGCTTCGACAAACTATAATCGGAAGGGAATTCTAACGTATCCAGAATCATCAAAGCACGACTCCGACAATGATACCCTTCGCGCCGAACCGTTTAATTGTTGTTTGGATATTCAGTGCTTTGCTTTGTACGAGTACAGCATATTCTCAAGGAAGGCGCGAGCGGCAGACGCAACCTCCAATTGCGAATTCCGAGTTTTATGGCATTAAGACACAATCGCGAATTACTCAACGATTCGAAATTTACGACCCTCGCTCTCTCGCTGATCTCCGGGCAGTCAAAACCATGGGCTTCGATCAGGTAATCCTGGATCAACCTCAGTGGCACGTCGAAGCAACTGCACTTGGATTAGACATAGTACTTGCCAATTGGTGGACCAAGGACTCGTCGACGGAGCTCATTGAACAGACCCTCCGAATCGCCAAACAAGTTGATCCGAAACACTTAGTCGGCATTAGCGTCATGGATGAGCCAGAACGGAATGCACCGGGAACCCCATTTCAATTCTACGTAGATTTATACAAAAGTCTTAAAAACCGACTCGTCGAAGGCCTCGCAGGAGTGAAACTTGAGATCTCGTACTGGGGACCGCTAAGCAAATGGGATCAAGAGTACTACGACTACTTTTCTAATCTCTATGTGTCTGCGGATGTAATGCGAATTATGCCTTATCCTGATTTGCAAGAGGGTCCACTGAGTGAAGTGTACTTGATGCTGCAGCGCAGCAAGCGCGCCATGAGGCAGGCTGAAGTCGAAATTTCCCATGTTGTTATTTTGCAAGCTTGGGTACTGCCACCGGACGAAAAATTGCCGACGATCGACGAACTACGCGTGATGGCATATCAAGCGATGCTGGCCGGAGCCGAGACCCTTTCATTTTTTGAATACAAACCGGAGGTCTGGCAAAAAACAAAAAACTTCACCGAAAGCTTCAAGGAATTAATGCTTGAATTACGATCGCTACGACAACGGTTGAATGGGGCGTCGATCGAATCCACACTACTTGAGAACGGAGTCCTTGAAGCGACCGTACATTGGCCCACCGGTCGAACCGATGCAATTCGCATCAACACAAATCGCTATGACCAAGACGATCTCAAAGGATTGGAGATCCGAGATAGTTCGCTGTTTTCCCAACAATTGGCAGAAGTGGTTCCCGACGAAAAACACAGATTTTTGCTCCCTAACGCGATGGACCAATGCAGCGCATCGTTCATACCCTGTATAACACCGTCAAGTAGTCAGCCGACTTGCTCGAGTACACAAGAATCTAGACAGTTTGTACAGTCAACCATTCCGGTGCACCCATGTCCAATTCTCATTTGTGGAAAGAAAATTGCGACTGCTCTCACTCGTGGTACTGAGAAATCGGAAAGTCTCTGTCGGCCTAGATTTCTATTCAGAATAAGACGATAAAACAAATCGGGACTTTGAAGGCTTCTTTCAGCCGAGTGACCTCTAATCCCGTTCAGTTGGCCTTTGCTGAGAGTTCTTGTCGCAATTCTCGTTTGAGAATCTTGCCGACGGGGCTCTTAGGAAGCTCGGATCGAAACACGACGCAGGATGGAACTTTGAATTTGTTGACAAAGCGAGCAACGTGACTTTGGATTTCGATTTCTGTCGCGGACTGTCCTGGCCGAAGCACGACGACTGCGCAGACTTGTTCGCCAAAGGTCTCGTCGGGAATGCCAATTACTGCTGCTTCGGCTACTGCCGGATGTTGGTAGATGGCTTCTTCGATTTCTCGAGGGGAAATGTTTTCGCCCCCTTTGATGATCAAGTCTTTAATGCGGCCAGTAATATACAAGTACCCATCCTCGTCCACGCGTCCGAGGTCGCCAGTGTGGAGCCAACCGCTCCGCATTGCAACCTCGGTCGTTTCGGAATCCTTCCAATAACCTTGCATGACGTGAGCACCTCGCACACAGATTTCACCTTCTTGGCTAATGGGAACAGCTTTGTCTTTTTTGTCGAGAATTGCCAAATCCATTTCGTGGATTGGTCGTCCGACGGAGCCAACCCGGTGGGGCTCGGATTCATGGTAACTACTTATGGCGCATGTGGCTTCCGAGCAGCCATAGCCGTCTCGTATCCGACAGTTAAACGTATGCTCAAATTCACGTCGAACCTCGTCGGGTGTAGCCGCTCCACCCGTGCTTACCAGTTCTAGGCTTGAACAATCGTATTGTTGGCGGTCAGGGAAGTTCAACATGTAGGAAAGCATTGTCGGAACGACCGAAAAGCGGGCTATTTTGAACTCCTGTATGGTTTCAAAAACTTGCCGCGTATCCCAATGAGGCAGGATGATCGAACTGCTGCCGAAGATAGCCCCAAGGTTCATACCCAATACACCAAAGACATGGCTCAGAGGTAACACCTGCATCGTTCTCTTGAAGGGAGCCATCGATCCAAGTTTGGTCACCGCCGCGACATTGGTTATGAGGTTCTTGTGGCTTTGCATGACACCCTTGGGTTGACCTGTGGTCCCCGATGTGTAAATGAGCATTGCCAAATCGTTCTCACTACAGTCGTGCATCGACTTGAGAGGTTGGGCATTGGCCATCAATGGCTCTAGCAGTGTGGTTGACTCCAGATCGCAAGCTCCATGTACAAGTATCGAACGAATGCCTGGAATGTTTTCTGAGGCCTCTACAACCCGTTGTGCTAGTGTTGCTGAGGTAATTACGACTTTCGCCCCGGAGTGTTCCAGCACATAACGAACTTCCCTCGCGACCCAATTTGGCGTCACAGGAATCATGACTGCCCCCAGACGCCAGATCGCGTGAAAGGCATCCGTCACGCTAGGGTCGTTTGCCATCATGACGACCACTCGATCACCCGGTTGAACACCTTGATCGAGCAGAACCGTTGCCATTTTCTCAGCGAAGTGCAATCGTTGAAGATTGCTATGCCAACATCCTTGATGATAGACGTAGGGGTATTCGCCAAATCGGTCGATACTGTCCAAAACTAATTGTGCGATGTTCATAATTGGCTCGATTTGTCGGCACATCGGGAGGCTTACGCAACGTTCTCGAACGGCATCGTGAGTTTACCGTCCGTTCGGTAGCACGCAAAGAGGGAATGGTATAGGCTTCCAGCCTGTCACTGCGCTGGTATACTAGGCCGAAGGTTTCTAAAGCCATTCAGCAATGAACGTAGCTTAGGCTTCCAGCCTGAGATTCCAGCGTTATCCGTCACAGGCAAGATGCCTATGCTACATACTTCTAACTTCGCGAGAAATTTGTGAGCGTATCCATTTCACTGTCGTCCAAGGTGGCCATTGTTACCGGTGGTGGGCGCGGGATTGGCCGAGCAATCGCGAAGCGTTTAGCGGAGGCAGGAGCTGATGTTGTTATCGCCAGTCGAAAACTCGATAAATTGGAATCGACGGCTCACGAACTGGTTGGTTTGCCCGGCAAAGTCGTGCCCATCGCTTGTCATATTGGTCGAATGGAGCAATTGGAGAATTTAATACAAGAAACGGAGAAACGGCTAGGCCCAGTCGACATTCTTGTCAACAATGGAGCTACAAACATCGGCCAAGGGCCATCCCTCGATGTGACCGATGAGATGCTCGACAAGATGGTCGAGATCAATATCAAGGCGGCTTTGAGGTTGGTTCGTTTAACAGTACCGAAAATGATCGATCGCAAAAGCGGCGGATCGATCATCAATATTAGCTCGATCGCAGGTCTCCACCCGCAACCAGAAGGGCTGCTTTACAGCTTCACCAAAGCTGGACTGATCATGATGACGCGGAGTTGGGCTCGCGAATTTGGTCCGCACGGTGTTCGAGTTAATGCCATTGCGCCAGGATTAATTCAAACCGATTTCAGTGAGATTCTGTGGAGGAATGAAATGTATCAGAACGCCATAAAAACGACACAACCGATTCGACGTATTGGCCAGCCAGACGACATAAGTTACGCGGCACTGTACCTTGCCTCCGATGAAGCGTCCTTTGTGACAGGACAGGTATTTGTACTTGATGGCGGTGCTATAGCATAATACTTACTTGTGTTAAAGTGAATCCGTGGGTGCTAGCCAATGTCACTCACTTTGAGCCGCAACGCGCTAGCGTGCGGGCCAGGAGTCAATGAATTACTGATCAGTTTAGGCCCTCATGCTATCGCATTGAGGCTCAGAAATTACAAAGTGAGTGCCATTAGGGTGCTAGCCCCGGGCCATACGATCTCGAGGCTAGCCTTTTGTTCACCAAGGAAACAAGAATGAATACTTTACAAGGAAAAGTCGCCATTATCACGGGTGCTGGCGGTGGTATCGGGCGTGAGTACGCTTTGCTGTTCGCCGCCGAAGGGGCCAGGGTGGTCGTAAACGACATCGGTTGCGAAGCCAACGGAAGTGGCCAAAGTCCAGCGGCAGATCGAGTGGTAGCAGAAATCATCGCGTGCGGTGGCCAAGCGATCGCAAACAACGACCCAGTCGGTTCTTTTTCATCCGCAGGGCGAATCGTGAAATCGGCATTGGACGCTTATGGCCATCTCGATATTCTCGTGAACAACGCCGGCATCCTACGTGATCGCACTATCTTGAAGATGACGGAAGAAGAATGGAATCAAGTGATCGAGGTTCACTTGACAGGTTCCTTTAGTTGCATGCAAGCTGCAGCCCGCGTGATGACCGAACAAGGCACGGGCGGACGCATCATCAACACCTCTTCCAGTTCAGGTTTGCTCGGTAATTTTGGTCAGACCAATTATGGAGCGGCCAAGGCTGGTATTCATGCGTTGACACGAATTGCGGCCCTGGAATTGGCCAAATACAAAATTACGGTCAACGCGATTGCACCTGCCGCGTTGACTCGAATGTTTCAAACTATGCGAGGGGCAGCGGAATTAGTCACCTTGGACACATTTGGACCGAAGTTCATAGCTCCATTAGCTGCATATTTGGCTTCTGATGGCGCTTCAAGTATCTCCGGCCAAACCTTTGGCATCGAGGGCCAACATGTGTTTATCTACAAAGTGATGACCAGCCACGGAGTGACTCAGCCGAAAGGGCGACAGCCATGGACGATCGAAGAACTCGGGCAAGCCATTAGTCAAATCATTCAGTGGTAATTCAGGACTCTTTCATTCCCAATTCCAAGCCGGTTTATCCCGGCGCTTTCCCTGACACCTTTTCGGTTCCGCCTCATACTTGGAGTCTGGAATATGAGTGGGCGCGTGTTAATCCTTTCGATTCCCCTGGGTATGGGTGGAATCCGCTCAGGCGATGCAATTGCGCAGGCGTTGCACGGCTTGGAATCGAATCTTCACGTTCGTTCCGCGAACGTGTTGGACTATGCGACTGGTCCGGCACGGGAGAGATTTGGCAAGGCGTACCTAGATATGATCGAGCGAGCTCCACACATTATCGGATACTTTTACTCGCTAACCGACCTGTCAGGGTCAGACCTTTCGGAAGTCGCCAGTTTTCCACACGTTCTCGGCTATTTTCACGATCTCATCCCATCGTCCCATGTCGAGGATGCAAGCTGCGCTGTCGATCGCATCGCTGGGAAACTCGACCTGGAGCCGCTACGACAATTTCTAGTCGAAGAACGCCCCGATATGATTGTCAACACTCATAACTTCCCGGCCAGAGTCGTAGCTCGCCTCCGCCAGGAAAACTGCGTCACCGTTCCGCAGTGCACGGTCACGCACGACTTTGAAGTGCACAAATCGTGGATGCAAATTCCATGCGAACACTATTTTGTTGCTTCCGAAGAAGGCGCAAACGCACTCGGAGTTTTGGGCGTTCCCCAATCGGCAATCACCGTGAGCGGCATACCGATTGACCAAGAGTTTGCACAACCGAAAAACATGCTTACTGCCCGCAAAACGTTGGGACTTCTGGCTAACAGGCCGTTGATTCTGCTGATGGCTGGTGGACTGGCGTTGGGACCGGTGGCCGAGATTTTCCAGAATATTTTGGCGGTCAAGCATCGTTTACAAATCGTCGTTATCACTGGCAGCAACGAGAAATTGCAGCGCGAGCTAGAAACGATTCCAATTCCAGACCGGCACGCAGCAACCATTTTGGGATATACCCAGCAAGTCGCCGAATACCTTGCCGCTGCGGACTTGATCGTAACCAAACCAGGAGGACTGACAAGCTCTGAAGCGCTGGCTCGCGGAACGCCCATCGTCATCGTCAACCCAATTCCCGGTCACGAATCGCGAAACTCAGATTTTCTTTTGGAGCGTGGAGTCGCTGTCAAAGTGAACAATCTAAAGCTCTTGCAGTTCAAGCTAACCGAACTGCTCGATGATCCACATCGACTCATCACGATGCGTTCTGCCGCCATGAAACTGGCAAAACCGGATGCCGCTCGAGTGGTCGCGAAAAAAATATTGGCCATGATGGATAACTAGAAGTTGTCATTCGAAAGGGCCTCGACAATCATCTAAGGCGAGCAAGAATCTCTAAGTTGGGGACGGAATCTGAAACTGGAGGCACATAGAGCAAAGTCCGGTTGGTGATGGGAGCTTCACCAAATGCTCTTAGGGGCACAGCATCAATCCGAGGCAAACATAGCGGATAGGGAGCAGGTTCATACAAGGTGGCATGATGTTCGTCCGAATAACATTCGATCAAGATCTCACCCAGAACACGCAAGAAATTGCCGGTCGAAAATCCCCGTACCTTGCTCGCTCGCTTTCCGCTAAGGTCATGCAAGACTATCGCGATGGAAGAATCTCGTTTTTTCTCGTGCACTAGCCACTCAAACGCAGTTGTAAAGTACCACCGAAGTTGATCGCCCTCCAGAAGAAGATCGGCAAACAGGCAATCGATGGGCGACACAGCAGGCAGCAAGCAGGCCGATAAGCCCCCAGCCGTGGCCCGTCGCACGAGTGTTTGTAAGAAATTTTCACTCGGAAACGAGCCGTCCGCCACGACGCATATATTTGCACCGCTACGAGCCGACTGAAATAACCGACCGTCAATCTCCTGATGGAATTCCTGCGTCGTCGTCCATTGAAGCGTTTCGGTCGCAGGGTTGAGCCGAACCAACCAACTGCGTGCGAGAGGATCTAATAAAAGTGAAAACACTTTGTCCGAGTGAGCAATCGCCGACCGTACGTCACTGGTTGCGTGTTGAATGGCAACGCTCAAAGCAACCGCAGTCAACGTACCATGCGTAACACAAACTTTCAGAGCTTCGTCTCGCTTCGGCAAAACAAAATTTGCCATGAATCAATGGTAGCTATGGTAGTTGTGGAGAAGGTTTACCGTCAGACTTATCTTTTGGTTTCCCATTAGCGATGCCGCTCGGTCCAAAGATGCTAAATCCAACGCCAATGCCCGCCGAACTTTTTCGGGATCGTTACTAAGTACGGCCTCTTGTTCGCTGGGCGAAAGTCCAGCCATCTGCAATGTCCCCTTGGGGTCGCGGCGATAGTTCGCTTGCGTGCTGAAATCTTCCGTCAATTGGATCAGGAATTTGAGCAGTTTGGCTGACATTAGAATTTCTCCGTGAGGATGCCCTGCGGCCCTGGCAATCGTGAACGATGTGGTGTGCGCATCCTAACTTATCAGTTCTCCGCCCGAACTGCAAGCAAAGCCCGTCGACAACACCAGGCATTTTGCTTGAATGCCACATTACGAATGCCCGTACGGTCAAAATACTCGACCGATTCAAAAACACAAGTGATTTCGTTGGAAGCGATCACTAGTCTGTTGAGGAATGTCTCGCATGTGGATTGCCGTTCAAAATGGACGTTCCAGTATTTTGACCACGCGGGTTAGAAGATAAACTCCGCTGTTTGCTTGAACAGGGCGGCATGAAGATCACTTTGACTTCAATTCAAACTTGATGTCCTTGTCCCCTTTGTCACTCAGGCTGATCGTTAAGCCTGAAGTTATCATACTAGAATATTTTTTAGGAAGACCGTACTTTACATTCGCCCCACCCTCACCCCCTTTGTTACCAGTGGACTCCACGATGGTCTTGGAGACTTCCACTTTGTAAGAGCCAGGGACGGCACCAGATTTTTCTTCAAAGGCCTTCATCTTGAAGAAACCGTTTTTGTCAGTATTAGACGTAGCATTATACGAACCGACATTTGCAATAAAGATAACAGTTGCGTCGGTAACCGCTTCACCGTCTAGGGTCACTTTACCTTCCGCAGGCACGGTCGCTGGGAGTTTGGGACCCGATTCACAACCAATAAAAACGACCAGAACCAAAGCCGCAAATAACGAAATCGATTTCAAAATAATCTCCTTAACCGAATTTAATGTTTTGATAGAAAAAGGGCTGAAGTACTACTTCAGCCCTATCATTTGCAGCAAGGCTCAATGTGAATCAATCCGTTAAGCCGTTAACTTCGCCACCTCTCGCAGAACCCAAAGCACCCCAAACGCCGAATGGGCTTGCAGCTCCAGAGGTAGCTGCCGGCGCCACAGCTCCCAGATTACCAGTATCAACGGAATTAGAAATGAACCGAACCGAACCGTCAACAAACGATACTTGAGATCCACCTGTATGCAAGCTTCCTGCACTGTAAATACCTGGCAACCAGTGTGGATTCGTAAGCCCCGACCAAATCATGCAAGAAGGGGAGTTCGGCGGCAAAATGGTTGTTACGTTGGTCAAGAAGTTTCTTCCATCCCATGATCGATATCCGCGAGCAGTGTCGTCAATATACACCCTAGATTGGACCACCCATGTTGTTCCATTCCATTGAGCACGGCAAGTGAGAGGAGAGGTCGTATTTGGATCGCTAGCTTGCAGAACAACCATTCCGATCGACCTTACACTGTCCGGTCGTCTAAACTCCGCAATTGCGATCGAGTTGCTCGTTCCATCTGTAATTTCCCCTATCGAAGGCCAACTACGACCGAAAACACCTCGATTTCGAAATTGGAGCTTTTGTGCAGCTAGAGGAGTTGAGCTTCGCTCTTCCGTTGTCCCCTGGATGACCTCTGAAGCGGCATAGTTGTCGCCAAGCGAAAATCCATAGCATGTTTTTCCCCGGGTACGGGAATTGTCGGTTGGTTCGTTCGTCCCATTGCTGCTTGGGCAATCGAAGTAGGGAATGCTTCGCAAATAGGGTGCGCCTCCGTTCCATGGCTCCAGATTGCTGCTTGTCAAAGCGTCGTATTGAGCTTGCCCCTCAATATACGGCAAAACTGCATAGTGACCCGACATGGAATAACGCTGAGCCGCACCGTGGGGTGTCCCAGGGTCAACGGCGCCAGTACCGCATTGCGATGCAGGGAGTTTTTTATACGTCGACTCATAATTGAGGACAGCAAGCGAGATTTGTTTGATGTGATTACTGCACTGCATGCGGCGGGCCGCTTCTCTGGCCGCTTGAACTGCCGGCAACAACAGCCCCACCAAAATTCCAATAATGGCAATAACGACAAGCAACTCTACCAACGTGAAGCCTCGTCTGCCAAAGCGAAAACGCGATCTTTTCATAAGTTTCTCCAAGGAATGAAATGAACAAAACAAAAAATCAAATGGACGCCATGGCTGCGTAAAACAGCTGTAACGGATTACTTTAAACCGAAAACGGTATTTCTGTCCAGATTTGCCTCTGATATTTCGTGTTTTTTTGAAAAAAAAAAGAAACATCCGCAATGAGGCGGTGTTTATGTCAGCCTAAGGCAGGGATTAATGCTCCGCTGTCGCCAAACGTAGCCATTGCCATCGAGCGCTTTTGGGTGATTGAGATAGAGGGGAAGGATCTTTAGCAAGATCCAGTACGTCCTTCGGCGGTCGACCCTAATTCTTAGTCGTCACAAAGCACTAACTAGGCGAGTTGTTTTCGAAATCGCGTGATGCTGAGTGTGAGAATAACTACACAGCATAGCGTCAATCCGCCTATCCAGGGCAATAGATCGAATAGGTCCGCCGAACGCAGGACAATGCCGCGGAGGATTTCGATAAAATAAGTCACTGGTATTGCATGCGTGGCAACAAAAATCGGCAAAGGCATTTCCGAGCGCGGAAACATAAAGCCAGATAACAAGACTGAAGGCAGCATGATGATAAAAGCAAATTGCATCGCTTCGACTTGAGTTTTTGCTAACGTGGAAACGAGTAGTCCCAAACCCAAACTACAAACAATGAACAAGGCGGACAGTGCAATCAACAGGAACATGCTTCCACGTACCGGAACACCAAAGAGGTAAATCATGACGGTTAATACAATCAGGACCTCGACTAGCCCTACCAATGCATAGGGGACAAGCTTTCCTAATAGCAATCCAGCGCGGCTAACCGGTGTAACAAATAACTGTTCCAGTGTTCCGGCTTCGCGTTCTCGGACCACGGCAAACGACGTTAGGAATAGCGTTACCAACTGCAAAATGATGCCAACCAAGCCAGGGACAAAAAAGAAGGCGCTTTCCAGATCCGGATTGAAAAGGAGTCTCGGACGAATCTCGATAGGCAACGCTAATCTGCCATTTTCATCTCTGGCCGGAGCAAAATGCAACGCCTCACCCTTGCGTCTCGCCATCGCCATAGAAATGTTGACACCCAAGAGGTTGGCGGAACTGAGCGCCGTAGTAGCAACCTGTGAATCGCTACCATCGATCAAAACCTGGACTTGCACTTGACGACCCGCCAGCAGTCGATCGCTGTAGTCGGCCGGGATCACTATTCCGACTTTCACATTTCCAGAGCTGAGTGCTCTTCGGAATCGCTCACTGTTTGTTGGTTGTTCAACTATTTTAAATTGGCGTGTATTGACAAAGGCCTCGATCAGTTGCTTAGAAGCAACACGACCGTCAAGGTTCATGACGGCAGTAGGGATGTTTTCGATCTGGGTATTGATGGCCCAACCGAAGATGATCGTCTGCATGACTGGAACCACCAGCATGAAGAATAACGTTGTCGGCTGTCTACGGATATGAACGAATTCTTTGATCAATACTGCGGACAAGCCGCTTAGTCCGTTTGTCTTCGATGTTACCCAAGGATTCGGCGACTTCGGAATATGGGTTTCATCAATATCGTCAATTGACGCGACGTCGACGGACGAGGCTAGACTTTCCCGATCGGAAATGCGAATCGTCTCAGGTGAAGGTTCGCCTCGCAACCGTCGCTGTTCGGCAGTATTGGTTAGCGTCACGAAAACATCCTCGAGCGATGGTTCAATGATTCGAGCCGTTGCTGGAGACTGGTCACCCATAAAACTCGTTAATCGTTCCTCTGTCCAGGAATGGTCGACCAAGGCGTGGATGTGCTCTCCAAAAAGCGTAGCATCGCCGATACCCGGCTGTTTGCGCAGACGAGACAATTGTTCGGCAGGATGATCCACATCAATTTCAAATCGATGGGATCCGGGCGGAGTCACATCCGGCAACTGTTTTAGATCGGCAATCTGTCCAAGCACAAGAAGCTTGGATTGGTACAAATATCCAACTTCGGTACATCGCTCCGCTTCGTCCATATAATGCGTAGTGACGAGCAATGTAACGCCCGACGCCGAAAGCTCATAAAGCAGATCCCACAATTGTCGCCTGGCCACTGGATCTATACCGGCAGTCGGTTCATCGAGAAAGAGGACTTCTGGTTTGTGAATTAGGGAACAAGCCAAAGCCAATCGTTGTTTCCAACCACCGGAAAGGTTACCTGCAAGTTTGTCGATAAAAGGACCGATTTGCGTTAGCCCTAACAACTCCTCTTTGCGGCGTTCGAGTTGTGAGGTGTTCAAACCATAGATGCGGCCATAGAAGTTCAAATTCTCGGCCACCGATAGATCATTGTACAAACTGAATTTTTGCGACATGTAGCCGATTCGACGTTTAATCGCTTCGGGATCGCGGGCAATGTCAATCCCCAGGACGCTCGCTGTACCTGAGCTCGGAAGCATTACTCCGCACAGCATACGGATGATGGTTGATTTGCCGCTACCATTGGGACCAAGCAATCCGAAAATAGCCGATCGCTTTACGGCGAACGATACTTGATCTACTGCGGTAAAGTTGCCGAACTGACGGGATAGGTCGGCAGTCTCGATCACATGGTTCATGGATCTCATTTCCGTGGCAATTGGCGATCGAGCCACACGTCGGCCGCCATACCGGGGCGCAGTTCGTGAGCATCGTCGCTCAATTCCACTTTGATGCGGAAGACTTGCCCCGAACGTTCGTCAGGAGTTTGAACATTTCGAGGAGTGAATTCGGCGTGGTTAGAAATGTAGGTCACCGTCCCTTCAAAATCTCGGTTTTTAAAACTGTCCACGGTCACCCAGAATCGGTCGCCGATACGTACATTCAGCCTATCCTCGGGCACATAGGCTCGCACCCAAATTCGGCTGGTATCGAGCAAGGACAGTAAGGGCGCGTTGGGCGCCACCAAGTCACCAGGGCGCAATTCAAGGGCTTCAACGACACCGGTTACATCCGACAGTACTTCCAATTCGTTAATCTGGATTTTAATTGCATCGACCGTAGCCTGAGCAGCGCTGACCGTTGCAGCCGCCTCAGCAATCTCTTCAGCCCGAAAGCCATTCTTGGCCATGGCCAGCGCTTGAGCCGCTTCTTCCAGTTGAGCTCTTGCCTCAGCCTTTTCTTCGTCCCGCGTGCCTCGTTCTAATAGTTGCAGTTCTTCTTGCCGGACTTGATGTGTAGCCTCTGCGACTTGAGAATCTTCAAGCACTCGATCGAGTTCCTCTCGAGACACCGATGTGGCGTCGCGCGCGTACAGAGCCTGAATTCTCTCATAAGAACGTTTGGCGCGATCCCGTTGAGCCTTCGACAGGGTCATCCTAGATCGGGCCGCAGCGACCTCCTCCTGACGGGGACCTGCAACAAGCTTAGCCACCGTTGCCGTCAATCGATTCACTCGGGCTTGCGCTTGCGCCACTTCTTCTGGTCGTAACCCAGCCTTTAATTTAGCTAAAACCGCTTCACGAGCGGCTAGTTGCGAGTATGCTTCGGCAAGTCGGAGTTGTAAATCGTAGGGCTGAAGTCGCAGTAACGATTGTCCTCGCGTAATCGGTTGTCCCTCGCGGACAAGCACTTCCGAAACACGACCTCCGACACGCGAACCAACTCGCACCTCATCTGCTTCAATAAACCCAGAAATCTTGACCGGTTGAGTCAGAAAGCGACTAGCAACTAGCAATCCGACAATGACCGTAACCAAAAGTAGAAATAACAGTCGCCTTTTCAACGTTGCCGTCCTCAGATTGACTTTCGTACAAATACCAAAACAGGATTCTAACAAATTCTGTCTAACGTGCTTCTTGAAACTGAGTTTGCAACGCTGCTCTGATCCAGCGAACGCCGGTCTGCCAAACAGCTTCGTTCTGCAACTCCAGTTTCACCGAACAGAGTGCACCTGGGGGTGGAGGCACGTTATGGCTTGCTACAAAGTACCGATTCGAGCTTGGTGCGGGTTCAGTCAATTCGATGCGAGTATGAAGTCGCGGTTTATCGGTCTTGAGTACGGATTCACCATTCGGGGCGTTGCTCCGAACGACGGTGATTGGGCCTCCGTATATGCCGCCTAGCGAGGGAGATGCAAGCGTATCCGAAGTTCTAGGCAACGTTTTAAGAATCCTTCCTTTCCACTTGTCGCCGTTGTACATTGAGACCGAAACTGGAGCATCGACATTGCGTGCTACCGTCTCCCATGCATACTGAGGAATGGATGCGTTGATTTCGATTTTCGCTGGATCAACGACCATTCCGATCGATTGTCCTTCGGGAACAAAACTGCCGGCCAGATTTCGTGTCATTCGTGAAACCAAGACGCCGTCGTTAGGTGCTCTCAAACGCAATGAGTTCACTTTCGACTGGAGACTGTTCGCTTTTACAACGAAGGATTCTCGCAAGGCCTCTTCTGCTTGCAGTTCCGAGTGCTTGTGCTGAGCCCGTAGCGCAATGCACTTCTCCTCGCTTGCTTTTAATGCCGACTGTGCGGTTTGGCATTCAAGTTCTAAGTCGGGGTTGCTGAGCCGAAGAATTTCGTCGCCTGCTTGCACTCCTTGTCCATCATGTACCAGTACCTCGGCAACGAATCCTGGGGCGTTTGTTCGCACATCCGAGGGTTCAACAAATTCAACAATTGCAGGCCAATAGATTTGAATTGGCGAAGGCAGTAAGCTACAAAACGCCAGTATGCCTACTATTCCTAGACCGCGAGCAGCCTTAACCGGACAGATTGGACTCAGCAGATTGCGCAACGAGAGCACTTGAATGGAATTGGGAGTACCTTTCATTCGTCTGATTTGGGGGATAATAAACCAAAGGCTCGCAAAGAATGCGACAACGACTAACCCAGCACCATCCCAGGTCATCCACATCCCCCAGCCCATCGTCATGATTAATAGCATCCTCGATATCCAACTACAGACTCCGTATAGCATCAACGGAGTGGACCAGGAATTACTGCTGTTCCCTCTGCAAATCCAGCTCGAAAAATAGGCCTTCATCGACTGCGAAGCGTCCTGCCAAAGATTGGGACGATTAATCGAGTCGATCAAGATGTAGTAACCATCATAGCGCATTAACGGATTGCCATTAAATGCCAGTGTCGTAAATGTCCCAAGCGTTGCAATGGTAAAGCACAAGTATTTGATAACGGAATTCTCAATCGTGCACGCGCAAATGATTGACGCTGCAGCGAGAGTAACCTCAAACAGCATTCCAGCCGAACTAACAAGTAATCGTGACCACCGATTCGGAACGCTCCATAGGTTCGTCACATCCACAAATGGAGACGGAGCAAAAAACATGAATCCGATTCCAGCACCATTCGATTTTGCACCGACGCGTGCACAGGCGATCGCATGTCCAGCCTCGTGCACAATCTTGAGGATCAGCCAAGCCACGAGCATCCACCATTGACTGCCAGGAACAAAGAGTTTTCTTCCGAGGGCGAGCAGTGACTCTCCGTTTTGAAATGCCATGATGATCGCGATACACCAAATGATTGCGGCTGCAACAAGGCAGGGTATCGATATCAGCCAAGTCATTTCGTTAGACCACTTATCGATAGTCTCCGACGAAAAGACAGGAATGCGAAAGAAGCTTGGGTCGAACAGTCCAGCGGGTTTGGATTTGTCTGCTGGCGGTTTGGGTGGCTGGCATGCATTATCTTCGGAATCGCATCCGATAACCTCAATCAGTCCGATATGCAAAAGCCATGATCCAATCACGCCTAATTGGCCGACTCCCGCAGCCGCCCCGCGTCTGCTTTGTTTTGTCAGCCTAGCAATCGCGCTCGAAATCGAATGTTCACCGTTCAATGATGAACAGATTTCGTATTCAAGTAGGCCAATTCTCCAGAACCGATGTTGGGCACAGTCCTCAACGACGTAATAGACCTCGTCGCCAGATCGTGCTGGCGAAAAACGAAGTTCGGGTTTTACGCGGTGTTTTATGCCGGACATGATAGCGCTATGCTTGAAATACGAAAAGAGTGGAGCTTCGAGTTACCAGATCCATTGGTTTGCGATCCAACGAAAGGGCCGATTAAACAAATACCAGCCTAAGGTCCGCCAGCCTGCATTGATCTGTGCAGAAGCTTTCATACCGGGCCGAAGCTGTCGATCGGGATCATGAACAACCACATCTGCGACGAAAACAGCGGCCTCATCGATCACGGTTGCCCGTGGTTCGATGCGACTGATCTTGCCGCGGAAAGTTGCAATTCCTGATGCATCGCTTCGCACACTGACTTCGTCTCCTACATTGATCTCCGCAAGATCCGACGAGCGAAGACGCAATTCAGCAGTCATTGATTCCAACTCTGCCACTTCAAATAGACTTTGCCCCAACGTTAGAGGCATTCCGACATTGCGTTGCCAGTCGCCCTGGACCACTACCCCGGTTGCGGTTGCTCTAATCTCGAGCCTACTCAACTGATCTTGGATGCTCTCAATTTTCCTCGTCGCCTGTTCCATCTCTATCTTGGCAAGGCCTGCATTTCCGATCGCTCGTGTGGCCAAAGCGGAATCGCGTTTTTTTAGCGCACCATCGTATTCTGCTTGGGCGGTCGCTAAGTCTCTGCGCAGCTGGTCATCATCAATGCGGGCCATGAGCTGCCCTTTTTCGACATGATCTCCAGGTCGCACTTCGCAACTAGCAATGCGTCCTTGGATTGGGCTAGACAAATATTGTTTTGTTTCGGGTTCGAAAACACAGTCTCGCCGTGGATAGTATGGTACCGGAGCCAGCATAGCAACGCACAGAAGCACGATTGGAGTCACCCACCATCGTGGATTCGACCGAATCGATTCCGCCAAGCTGACAATTCTCGCAAACCAGCTGCAACGTTTAACGATGAGCCAAGTGTCCAGTTGTCGAAGTAAACTCTCTAGCGATAACTTGCCAAGCCATATTTGACTCGCCCCGGAAAAGTACTTAACTATTCCCTTTTCAACGCAAGGGGTTGCTTCGCAGAGAAAAATGGCAAAACCAGAGGATTCTTTGAGAGGAAATGCGACCGCGAAGAGCGGCGTTCCGATGATCCTTGAGAGTTCGTTGAGCAAAACGCTTGCCTCAACTTTTTCGGTAGTAGCCTCAACTTCGTTCTCATCGAGACAGCCCATCAATGCATCCGTGGAGAACAGCGGCTCCATTCGCCAAACACACTCCTTAGCGATCTGGGCCAAAACTCGGCTTTGGATTCGGAAATCGCTCTTATCCCAGCCGCTTTGAACGGACTGGACGACTATCCCTGATTTCGATGTCACCAATAGACCGATCGAGAGTCCATTCAGACCCGCAAGGTGGTTAACAACAGACTGCAAGAAGGAATTCGAAAGGACATCGAACGCGGGTATGGATGTTTCTTGGACGGATGCGTCGACTTTCTCAGCACCTGGGATTTTAGAAACTGTCGCTTTCGATACCAGCCTGTTGATCGACTCTGCATTCACCGTCGCATCGGAACACAACTGGTGAACGGTTTCAACAACGTCCAACATATTCTGAATGGTGTCGCCCCGACCGCTTGCGACTGCCCGACCACTTGCGACTGACGGCGCGACCGTCCGGCGATCTTGTGTATTAGGCGTTGTTGGAACTACGTCGCGGATGTTCATTACGTTCTTCGATTTAGGATTGCACTAGTTCGCATCTCGATGACCGGATCTGTTCATCTTCATTTTCGAGAATGACGGTCATCTCGATTACATGCCCGTCAGCAATTGCAAACGGGGCGACGAACTCGATCTCGGCTTTTACGATGACGAGATTCGCTAGTCGAATTTCGGCATAGCGAGTTTTGCGAAATCGTTGAGCAGCTTCGTCTGAAAGGTAGAAGCGAGCTCGCAGCTTGGATGTGTCAACCAATCGAATGATCGCTGGTGCATTTCCAGCAATGTACTCGCCGACGTCTCGATAGACGGTGACCACCGTGCCACGATGCGGTGCTCGAATCGTGCGTTCATGCAACATCAATTGAGCTTTCTCGAGTCTTGCTTGGGAAATCAGTTTCGCTTCCTCTTGTGCCTGTAATTTCGCTTTAGCAATACTGAGATCCAGCCTATGCCGTTCGAGTTCTTTGGGACTGGATTTGCCAGCGGAAACAGATTTGGACGTTTCGTCGACCCGGCGATCATTGAAATCTACTTCACGGCGAGCGGTTTCGAGCATTCCGAAGGCGTTTGCATCCAATTCTGCTTCGTGTACAAGGAACCGTTGCTGCTCGTTATCGAGTCGTCCAATCGCAGCCTTCTCCTCGATCACGTCACCAAGCTTAACAAAGAGTTCGCGTACGACACCCATTTCCGCGGTAGCGACCTCAGTATCCTTGTACGGCTCGAGCACTCCTTGTTTGTCAGCTGCAGCAAGTCCGCGATTGATAACGGATTGAGCAGACACATTGGCCTGAAGTAGGCAAATCATGATTGCGGATCGCAGTCCGATTTGGGTCAAAATTGGATTCATGGTCAGTGTAACTCGTGTAAAAAACCTGGTGAGATCTTCGGTGGGAGCAACGTCCGCAGAAATTCACTTCCAAACATGGCTTTCAGATTATGCACAGAGTCCGCAAACGCTACAGATTCACGGAAATGTCAGGTCGATTGTGACGATTGAATCGACTTTGTGATCTCACTTGCAATCCCAAACATTTTTACAATTCCGCTCGATTTGTTGTTCAAATATGCAATTTCAAATGTTAACTTGATTTTTTCTAGCTTGCGGAAATGTATTTTGTCTGGAGCGTACCATGTCTGATGGCTTGCAAACCCGAAGGAAGACCGTATTCGAGTACCAAGATTTCATCTTGTCTTGGATCCTTAAAACGACCAGTGCGAAGACCATTGCTTTGATCGACGTCGAGCTGGTCGTTTCCGAGACGCTGCGGAATCTGTTGAGTGATCTGGACAAAAAGGAAAACAAATCCATTGACGAAAACGCTATACGCCGCAAATGCAGAACAATTGCCAAACGAAACGTGCTCGACGCAAAAAAGGAGGCGAAACGCGAGAGACGCGGCGGGGGCAGGAACATCACCTCCATTGAAGCTGGAAGTGTTGCGGAACAGTCCGACAGTTCGAATCCGGTTGCAGCCTTCGAACAAGCTGATTTTATCCTGAAGGTCGAAAGCATGTTTGACGGGCAACATGTGCGAGTCGCCAAGCTTAAACGCGAGGGAAACAGTTATCGGGAGATCGCAAAGGAACTGGGAGTGTGTGTCGGAACCGTTCAAACGATCGTCAAAGAAATTGAAACAACTGTGCGCTTACTACTAAACTAAAAAAAGCGGAGACGCCACATTTCGTAAAGCCCCCCAAGCTATTTCCACTCTCCACTCCCCACACAACGAACAGCGAACAACGAACAGCGAACAACGAACAACGAACAACGAACAACGAACAACGAACCCAACTCGAAGCGTAGGTGACTCGACAATTTTGAAAATGTTTCGATTTTTTCCATACGAGGCCACATTTTTGTCGCCTTAGTTAAGTAGAGGACAGCATTTTCCAAATCAGCGAAAGAATGCCCGAATTGCTGCGACGTACGTATCGCTTAATTCGCAACTTATGGCAAATGCATCCTTTGATCAGGATGCTAGACGGCGTCGATCAAAAGTCGGGCTGAACCGGACGCTAGCCCGTTGCGGCTGATTAGCCGAAGGGCCCACGGTTTGCGGCTCATGTTGTGATCGATGCCTGCTAGACGATGAAATCGATTCGCTGGTTCGAATGTTGGTAGATTTGTAATTTTTTCTTATGGAGGCGGTGAGTGGCAATCATTTCAAAATACTTGTCTTATTTGTTTTTGGTTTTAGTGCTGAATGCATCGACTTCGTTTCACATTGCGTCCCAACCGATATGGGCGAGCGAGTCAATAAAAGAGTCGTATGTTGCTAACATTCAGGGAGATGCAAATTGTGGCGCAATCGCAAATGGATCAAAGATTGTTTCTGTGAGCTTTCCTAGAGCTGCTTTTGTTTCGAAACGCAGCCTACAAGAGGTGTTGAGTGACTTGGAGTTCTTCGAATTGCGAGACATTGGTATGGCACCTTTCCCGTCGTTGATTCGCCCCACCGGTGGATTCGAAACACGGTGCAAGACGATGGGAACAGCATTGTTGCCGGGTACGGTGATCGACCTAGGCGCGAATTTGCAATGCAGTCTCGTGCATAAAAAACCCAACGTTAAAATCGGCAATGTAAGTACAACGCAAACATGGATCATTGACAAGAAAACGCTGATGCCCGAAAAGTATAGCTTGGCGACCAACATTGGCGGTTTCGTTTCACCTGATTTTTCCAAAAGCATTCGCTGGAAAGAAATTGCTGAAAGTTGGGTTTCTGTGGAAATATTCCAGACTCGGATGTTGCCGTATGGTACTAGAGGTGGCCAAGATCGATTCAAAAGTGTGGTTTTTGCTCGATTGCATTGGTTTTCTATTAACAAGCCTTTGACAGACGAACTATTTGACGTAGATATTTGCTCGGACGTTAGGAGGGTTCGCCTACTTTTGGATCCTGAGAAGACTGGTGCCACAAATCTCCTTGATACTCCCAAAAGTTCTCAGATGACAAAGGAACGATAGTAATGCCATAAGCTATTCGATGTGTTCGGCGACAACTACATTCCGCTTCGTGCTGCCTCAACGATCAACCGCTTGGCATGCCCAATGTGACCATCGTCCCAGCTTCTTTAGCATCTGCAAGAGACGATGCTCATCGTGCAATCACGCGGTGGAAGTGCAATTTCACTTCCCGATCACAAACCCGGCGAACGCCCTCAACCAAGCATGCCGGTTCGTTTTTTCTTTGCCCCATTTCGATTACGTCCTCTAGCTTCGTCCCGGGGGAGACTGAAAAAGTAGTCTGGTTGATCGTTTGATTGCCTGCATCCAATTCTGGGACGATGAAATGGCATGTCGCACCAAACGTAAGCATCCTAGCCGCGTAAGCATCATGATAAGGTCGTAGGCCCCGAAAGCTGGGCAACAAACCATGGTGCAAATTGATGATGCGTCCTCCAGCAAATTTCCAGCATGTTTCTGGCGGCAAGATACGCATGTAGCGGGCTAGAATCACGTAGTCCGTTTGGTAACGATCGACGACTCGAACCATTGCGTCATCGTCGCCTGATCCATCCTCGCGACCAATGTATTCAAATGGCACTTTGAATTCCTCGGCTAGCGGTTCGCACGATTTATTATTTCCAATAATGACGGCTGGTTTCGCATGAATAACTCTGTCACAAATCGCCTCCAAGATAGCGCGGGGCGTGTTTTGAAGTCGTGTCACGCAGATGGCTAAATTGGGTCGGTGGGAGCGCTCGTCAGGGCTCCAAACTCGGATTTCTAATTTTTTCTCGGTCGCGATTTGGCTCATTGCCAACTGAACTGGCGTGAGTTGATCGGCACCAATGTGAATACGACACATCATCGCGAACAACGCTGCTTCGTCGTGGTCGTACATCTGAATTTCAGCGATGTTCGCGCCACGTGATGTGACGTCGTGAATGATTGGGTCGGCCAAACCCACATTGTCTGGCCCTACGGCTGTAATGACGATTTCCATGTGGACTAGGTTATCGGAAGTCCTGGCAAATGCAAAGCACCCTGCAGAAGCCATTGCTTCAAATCGCCCTCAAGCAATCGCACTCGGCCGATGGCAACAGCTTTTCCAGTCAAGGGATCGGCATCGACCCAGGTTCCCGAGAGACGGACGTCTTCCTTCGCAACGTGAAACGAATTGGGATCAAATGTCAGTGTGGTATTTAGCACCGGTTCGATGGCCCGCCCAAGGATACTTCGATATGGTCCGGTCATGCCGACATCGCATTGAAAAGCAGTTCCGCCTGGGAAGATCTCTTCGTCGGCTGTAGCTACGTGTGTGTGCGTTCCCAACACTGCGGTTACCTTGCCGTCCAAGAAGCGGCCCATCGATTGCATGTCGCTGGTCGCCTCAGCATGCAGATCGCAAATTCGAATCCGAACATCTTCTGGTAAGCCGGCGAGTACTCTAGTTACCGCAGTAAATGGACAATCAACTGGTCGCATGAAGACACGACCCAAGAGGCTTATGACGGCAATAGAAACCCCTTGATTTGTCTTGACAATGCAGTGGTCACGGCCAGGTGCGGAAACTGGGAAATTGGCAGGTTTGACGATGTTCGTTGCCGTCTCCAATACAGTTGTGATCTCTTTCTTGCGATAGATATGGTCGCCCAGAGTGATCGCATCCACGCCAGCTGCGTCCAATTTGTTGTACTGCGAAATCGTTAAACCGGCCCCGTCGGCTGCGTTTTCTGCATTTGCGATAATCAGATCTATTTGCAAAACTTTTCTCAGCCACGGAACCGAATCGCAAAGCATTGTAACTCCTGGTTTTCCAACAACGTCTCCGACCAAAATGATTCTGACATGTTGCGAGTTTTTTGGCGGAATGGTCATTTTTCTGTTTTCTTGCAAACTCTTCGATAAACGACATTACCACGGGCATGTTGTGCCATCGATTCGCACCGCGTAGGATGCAAGATTGTCTGAGTATGAGTATGAAGTAGAAGGACTAAGTTTGGTCACGTTGAAAGTATTGTGTTGGATGGCGAGAGAACAGCAGTTTATCGAATTTCCGAAACGAGTGATGTTGATCATCCATTCAATGCGAGGCGGCGGATCGGAACGCCAAATGAGCTACTTGGCTAACGAAATAGCCACTCGTTCTGTTGTCAGCCTAGTGACTTTGGACGAAACTGGCAACGACGGCTATTCGTTAGACTCGCGAATACAACGTATCGGTCTTGGCCTTACTACTAGCCGTGGGGGCTTTTTTCGCGGACTATTTGCTAATTTTCTCAGATTTTGGGCGATGCGAAACCAGATTCGCGGTTGGAAACCGGACGTCGTCATCAGCTTTTGCGACTCGACCAATGTTCTGACCCTCATTGCCTGCCCTTCTGCGATTCCTGTACTCATTTCAGAACGCAGCGACCCTAGGTATCAGAAACTTAGCTTTTGCTGGGAACAGTTGAGAAAGATTTACTATCCAAAATCGAAAGTCTGTATCGCTCAAACGAAGGAGGTCAGCGAATATCTCGTATCGAAACGGTTGGTGTTTGCCTCTAAGGTGGTTTGCATACCCTCTGCGATAAAGATTCCGGACGCAGACATGAGTACGATCGAGTCGGCGAGAAAGACGATGCAACCTAAATCACTTGTGTTTTTAGGGCGACTCTCTCGAGAGAAACGGATCGATCGGTTGCTGAATGCATGGGCGAGTTTGAGGGGACACCATTCGGAGTGGCAGCTTCGAATTGTCGGCGACGGATTGGAACGTGCGTTACTTCAAAAAATCGCTGCAGAACTTGGCATAGAGAAGACGGTGCAATGGACGCTTTGGAGTGATGACGTTTGGAGCTCACTGTTCTCTGCCAATGCGTATTGTTTAGTCAGTGAATACGAGGGCTTCCCGCAATCTATGTTGGAGGCAATGGCGTCGGGACTACCTGTTGCTGTATTGGATTGCAGTCCGGCGATTCGGCAAACAATTACCAACGGAATGGATGGACTAATCATCCCAACGGAGGATCAAATCGCAAGCGTCCTAGATCGAATCCTGTCTAGCGAATCTCTCCGAAACTCGTTGGGGGAAAGAGCAGCGATCCGCGCTCGAGATTTCGAGTGGTCGGTCATTGCGCCCCAATGGTTATCTCTGATCGCAAACACCCGGTCTTGATCAAGCGGTAGGTTGCAAGCGTCGTTCGATCGCAGCGATACGAATTGCGCAACTCGGATGCATCCAACTGCTTCGACGATAATTTCTCGAGCCATAGATTTTTAGCAGAGCTTGCATCAGTTCCGAAGAATATATAGAACGCAATTTTTGACACTTCTCGCTAATCGCCACCGACTGGTTCCAGGGCTCTGCCTTGGAACCCACTGACTTGCAGGCTCTGCCTGGGCTGTGCGACAAATAGCAGCTTACGAAAAATGCGTTGATGCGAATTTTGTTCCGTTCTGCGATCTAGCCTTTCAGGTTGGTCGGGGGCTTGTCCCCCACCAACCTTGTTTTGGCGTACTAACGGCCGTCACTGCGAGTCGACCCCCTCGGCTTTGCCCGGCTTTGCCCGCCGGTGGCGGGCAAAGCCGAGGGGAACGGGAGTTGGAACCCCAATTGTATGTAGTACGCCAAAACGCATCCGTCGGGGGCAAGCCCCGAACGGATGGGCTATTTATAACTCTAGTGTTGTTCGGAATAAAAAAGACTCGATATAAATCAGAAAGAAATATCGAAACTGCTACTGTCGCACAGCCCAGGCTCTGCCTGCCGAATCGGCAAGAATACGTGTTTCGCTTGCATTGCGAAGCGAGGCAGTGCCTCCGGAGTAGTGCGTTCCCAGGCAGAGCCCGGGAACGAGAAACTTTACTGGTGGTGTTAGCCGAGAAGTGTCCAATTTTTCTTGATTTTCGTCCTCATTCGATCTCACCGAATGCTGCAAAATGATTAAGCTGAATGGAAATCAAAGCAGAGGGGAGCAATCGAAAATAGACCAGTTGCATTTCGAGGAAATCATTCGATAGACTCCTTAGAAAAGAACCAGATATAGCGGTTGTACTGCATCGCAATTGTGTTTCCGTCAGAAGCGAGTCCTGCCAGCCGTGTTGGACTTCGCCACGACCGACATCGAGTCTATCGACCAACGAGACTTCTTACATAGTCTTTGAACAGTAGCATGTCGGCAGGTGCCCCTGGACCAATGATCAGTGGACCATTCGGAGCGACTGGTCTCAATCCGTGACTTCCCTGGACCAAGCTCGTATCCAACGGGATTACATCCATCCTGTATCTGAAGCCAAGTTTTTTTTGAGCTAGGCGAGCCATCGCTCGAATCTTGGATGTCATGAATAGCTCGACAGGATCGTAACCGGGTTTACGGTGAATATCGACAGTTCGGGCAAAATCAGGAGCCAACGCATTGTCGAGCCAATAGTAGTAATCAAACCATGTATCTTCATCTGCAAGCACAATCCACTCACCGCTTCGGGGATGATCCAAGTCCAGTTGACTAGGATGCATCACTGATGCAACTCCTTCCAATGAGTTTACCAAACTTCGTACTTCTTCCAACATACTCTTTTCGCGTACGTACAAGTGTGCGACTTGGTGGTCTACGACTGCAAAAGCTTGTGAATCCCCTGGCAAAAGGATTTCGCCGAATGGTCCGTTACGTACCTCCAACCAGCCTGCCTGCCGAAGCGCTCGATTGATTGAAACGGATTTGCGAACAGGAACTAAGCCGTATTCTGAAACGACGACTGGGATGGCGCCAATCGATTGAGCAGCATCAACAACGATTGCTACACAACGATCTACTTCTGCAACGCGCTCGTGGTCTGGTACGGCAATGCGTTGATAGTCATAATCGAGATGAGGCAGGTAAGTTAGGGTGAGTTCAGGCGCGTTCTTTCGTATAACCAACGCAGATGCCTTTGCGATCCACTCCGATGCCGGTAAGCCTGCGTTGGGTCCCCAAAAAGAGAAGAAGGGAAAAGGTCCCAATTGCTCGGTTAAATTGCACTCGGTTTTGTCAAGAATATCGAAGACTTTCGAGCCGTCACAACCATAGTAAGGCTTTGGGGTTACACTCCAGCGGACTGGAGCATGTTGATTGAACCACCAAAAGAGTTTAGCGGTCTCAATGCCGTCGTAAACAAGCCCACGATGCTGTATAAGGCTGTTGGACTGTTGCCAGAATCGAATTTCTGCGGTATCGCGAAAATACCAGCCGTTGGCAACTATTCCGTGCTGACTTGGTGATAGGCCGGTCAGCATGGTTGCTTGCGAGGTACAGGTTACTGCGGGGTAAGGCGCGGTCCAAGGAACAGCGGCGCCCAGCTTCTTAATGTTAGGAGCGAACTCCAGAAGATCCGGAGTCAGCCCAACAACATTGATCACGCAAACTCTAGCCACGGCAGGCCATTCAAAGACGAACTAGGAATTGACTTTATTCTTCTTTGCAACGGGCTTTGGGACTTGGTCATCGTAATAATCGCGACCAATCATCGTTCCACCATAGTACCCACCGTATTGGTAGGTTGATCCGTAACCATATCCGCCGTAGCCGCTCTTTCCGTATCCACCGGAACTGCCGCCACTATAATTGTCGTAACGGTATCCGCCGTAGCCGTAGCCGTTGCCACCCACGCCAATTCCATTGACTACAACACCAAGCATGTTTGCGTTAATGGAATGCAACATTTGCGCCGCGCGTGTCGCGATGGGTTTTAGGTTGCGTCGCAAACGCACTGTTAGGAGAACTGCGTCAACCATACTTGCGACGTTGGCAGGATCGCTTACGACGAGTATCGGCGGTGTGTCCACGATAACAAAATCATATTTTTCCTTAAGCGTCGCTAGAGCGTCCGCAAACATTTCGCTCGACAGCAATTCGGATGGGTTACCGGGACGTCGACCGCATGTTACCGCAGACAAATTTACAATCGTCGTTTCCTGGATCGCATCTTCCAATTCGACTTTGCCACCGATAACTTGGACCAAACCAACGTCCTCTTTTAGCCCAAAGATCTTGGCGATACGAGGACGACGGAAGTCGCAATCGATGATGCAAACTCTTCGCCCTGATTGCGCAATGGAAACCGCCATATTTGCTGCGACTGTCGATTTCCCATCACCCGGAACTGGACTAGTTACTTGAATAACTTTCACGTTCCCTTGTTGGCAACCAAAGAAAACAGCCGTTCGAATACCTCGAAATGCTTCAGCCAGGGACGAACGATTTTTGTGGAGAGTAACAATCGAGCTATCTACTTTTTCATCGATTCGGTCGGCACGGGAAAGGGTTGCGAGCGGCAAGTGACCAATAATTGGCATGCCGAGATCCGATGCGATTTCATCAGGATTTCGGTAAGAACGGTCCGCCAATTCGAGTAAGTATGCCAATCCACTGAAGACCACAAAACCAAGAAGTGCTCCGATACCAAGATACCTCGTCCAATAAGGACCTGCGAATCCAGCGGTTGAAGGGATTTCAAGCCGCGTTACCGACTTCACGCCAAATTCGGTTCCCAAACTCAGTTTTCGAAGACTCTCGTTGATTTGGTCAGAAATTTCTTTGACCGCCTCTAGTTCCGCAAGATTGATCGCATAATTGCTTATCAGGAATTGGTTTTCCTTCATTTTTTCCTTTAAATCGTCTGCTTCCCTTTGGATCTCGCTTTTTTCAAACTTTAGCTTTTGAAGCGTTACTACCAGGACACCGTAGGCTCCTTGAAGGCGATTTTCCACCGAAAGATATTCCCTTCGGCTGCTTCCGTTTTCTTTTTCGAAGGCGTCTTCCAGTTTTTTCAACTCAGCCTTTCGGCGTGCAAGCTCTTGTTCATACTTATCTAGCTTGTTTTTTGCAGTGAACACACTCGGGTGTGAATCACCAAGCGACTGTCCCTGAAGTTGCTCCAAGATATCTCGAAGTGGAATGACACTATAGGTCTCAAACTGCTCAATTTGGGATTTGAGGGCTCGTGCAATGTCCATTTCCCTGTTTACGTCATTGCCATCGTAGGATCGTTGAAAGCCAGTGTCATTGATGGAGATCGAGGCCAATCGCAAAAGATCTTCCAACGGACGCTTGGCTTCACGCCCGTTATCAATCTCCTGCATCACTGCTTTGATACTCTTTATTTTTCCATCGATTTCGGAAATTGAATCCATGCTTTTTGCGATTTTTTCGCTAGCAGGATCCTGGGGCTTGCCATCTCTCCAGATTAAGTTCGGATTTGATCTTAGCTTTTCGAGATCCTTCTTTACGCCTGTTTTCGCCGTTTCGTACTTTTCGCCAAATCTGATTAACGCATTCTGCGCATCTTTAGAGTACCCGTTAACTTTTTCGTTTACATGTTCTTCGTAACCGCTCACGATCGCTTGAACCATCTCAACGGAAAGATCGGCATTGTCGGTGGTCACGCTAATATCGATTATGTCGCTGTTAAGATCTTTGGATCCAAGTCGGACGTCCAACATTTTCGATTTGGGGTCTTGGAGCATAGACACTATTTCTGCTCCGGATTTGCCCAAAAGTTGTCGATGCTGAATAAGGTGTCCGAGTTCAACCGCTTTGTTAAGTACCGCAGAACTTCTGACAACGACCAGTTCGTCGCCGCGCGAGCGCGTGTCCATCCTACTGTCGAAATTAGAAATCGGAATTTCCTTTGGTGGGGCTACTACTTGTACTTGAGCCCTCGCTTTGTAAAGTGGAGCAAGCTGTCCAAAGTAGAGGTAGCCTACTGTCGCGCCAATTACCGACCCAAGAATCGGGAGCCACTTCCACCGAATCAGGATTTTCAATAAATCTGGGCTAGTTGGTGTACCCTGGGTAAGTGTTGGAATTCCAGCACTTTCTGAGGTGTTTCTAATTGCGTCCATCGATATTTCTTATTGAGAACAAGGTTATAGGTGCGGGTGCTATATCTTAAGCGACCCCGTCAATCATTCCAGCCAAACAGGTCCTTCATTTCCGAAATTACCCAAATGAGGGGTGGCGGAATTCTGAAGTCCGACTTGAATCGGTCGAATCGATCTCACTGCTTTTCCTTAATTTACCGTTTTTGATGCATGTTGGGGCAAAGAAGTTGCAAGCATTTTACTGGATTTTGGAAACGCGATTTTTTATGCGATCCTTGAGATCTTTTGCATAAGTATCAGTTGGATCCAACCGCAGGAGCCTGTCGCAAATCAATTTAGGTTCGTTCGGGTCGTAAATCAATTTAGGTTCGTTCGGGTCGTTATTGCTAAGGTCCAGTGCGATTTCAATATCGATTAATTCAATCAACCGGATCGCAAGGTCATAATGCAGTTTTATGTTGTTTGGCTCCGCTTCTGCCGCAAGTCTCAAGTGTTTGATTTCTCCGTTGTCGTCGCCGAGCGATTTCGAAGAGTCGGCAAGCCAAAGTTCTTTACGAGACTTTGTCATCGGTGCCGATTCAATGAGCTTTTGTGCCCTTTCCCAAATTAGTTTATTGGTCCGAGGGAAAAAATCCTTCGTAAACGCGTCAGTTGCGATCGTTTTTAGGATGTCGAATCGCTGTGGAAAAATCTGGATGGATACATCTTCGTCAGCCCTTTCCATGGCTAATAGTTTTGCTGAATTCGATGCCACTTCTGGGTCGGATTTCATCGCTTGGGCCAAGACACGGTCAAACTGAGTCGGATCAAATTGATCACGAAATAGAATGGTGGAAGCCAAGAGCTGTTGTGCGTTATGTTTGCCGACTGCCATGCTAGCAGGCAATAACTTTGCCAATTCATTTTGTTCGCAGACTGTGTTTGTCGAACATCGTCCCCACAGCAATCGCCAATCCAACGGCGACTTGGTTTGACCTAACGCATACCATTCTGCTGATTTCTCTAATAATTTTATGGCTTCTGAACCACCAATAGACTCGATGATCTGGTCTTTAATGAACTGGTCTTTTTCCCTCTCGAGTGCCAATCGGAGCAATATAGGTGTAGTGTTGTTCCAATCTATAGCCGGTGGATTTGCGTTCATTTGCGCAATTCGGTAATTGAAAACAAGGGAATCTGCAAAGGATCGCATCGCTGTTGGGTTTACTTTTAGCAATGCGATATTGTTGGCCCAAAGCGCGGCCATCTCCGTCACGCGATCTTTCTTTTTAGAATCATAGGTAAGCTTGTCCTCTGCCTTAGTCCATGCCTCCATTGCCTCTGAGACGGCCAGCGATCGTACGGCTTTCGAGGAATGAGCGATTGCGAACCCACAGGCTGTTGCGATCAACATTCCAGATACTCCATTTCGAATCCAGGGAGTTCTCTTTTGGATAACTGTTGACACAGTATCCGTTGAGTCGCTCCGACTTCTTTTCCTGACCGGAGCGATCTCTGCCTTTTGCAACGTCCCCTGTACCGATCCGATCAGCACTGCCGCAGGTATGAAAAGGGCAGGTATAATGATTGCAAAATCCACAAAGGAATGAAGGGACTGGCTAACGACCAGGTAGGTGCCTGCAAGTTTGGATGGAAACGCAGGCCCCCAATTGTCTTTGGCAGAAGGGAGCTGGAGACCTGAAAGGATCTTGATAATCGCTAGGATCAAGACGGACAAACCAATATACCCTAGTTCAACGCCGCACTGAGCGTAAAGACTTTCCGCATGATAGAACCAGCCTGGTGAGGAGGGCTCTTGGAACGGCAAGTACGCAAAATGGAATGTTCCAAGTCCGCTTCCGAGCAATCCATAGAATCCCATCGCCTTCCAAGCAATGGACCAAATGTAAGTTCTTCCAACGCGGAACTCATCCTCCAGATTCAATTCTGATAGGCTCTCTAGCCTTGAATATGCCTTATCATCGATTTGAAACCCGACCATACAGGCTACGAATGCGGTAACGACCACTACCGATACGATCCAGCTTCCGCGACTGCGGTTTTTTGCGTTTGCTATCAAAGAAGCGATGATTATCGCGCCTAAAGCACTGACTGCGGCCCCGCGGCAAAGGCTAATCAACAAAGCTGCAACGATACTAACTAAGCAAAGAACTGCTGTAATCTGTGCAGTATTCAAGTCCGCTAGTGAGTCCTCTGCAAATCCTCGAATTCTGGAAAGAATGTTAGTGTCCGGAAATCGATATCGGTTGTCCTTGGAAGTGCGTTGCGTATTAAGAAGTGTCCAGCCTAACAATCCCAAGCATCCTGCTATGCAAATATTGAAGTACCCGCCTGCAGAATTCTTCGAAACAAACGTAGCAAACGATGAACCTGATACAAGACCTAGAAAATTCTCACGTCGATAAGAAACCGCACCTTGAATACCAACGCATCCAATCAAAATCCCAATGACCGTTAACGCACCAAATAACCAAAGCTGTTTCTTGGAATCGGAAAAAACCAATCTTCCAACCCAAACGAAAAGACCGCATAACAATAACGAGGCAACCGCTCCTCTCGTGTGCAGCGGTTCCACACTCCACGCTAGACTCCGTTCCGATTCCGGCACATTTTTAAGGTCACATGGAATTGCCGGTGCACTCTCTTGATTCAAAGAAGTCGATTTCGAAGCTAACATCGTTCCGGCGACATACGGCGGTGCTTTCGACAAACCGAGAGCCCAACGTTGCACTTGAACGGAAGGAGTAGCCGCTTCATTTACTTGCCAAGAAAACATCGGAATCGATTGAACGAACACAATGAAACCGAGCAGAAAGAAGAGCCAAGTCAGCCATGGAACGCTCAAGTCCCCGGCCTTATGCGTTATGCTAAGAATGGAATGCACGGCAATGCAAACGCAAAAGTAAACTCCAACCCAGGCTAATACATATTGGGATCTCCATTCAACGCTTCCATAATACCAAGGCAACGACACGATGAGCAAAAGTACGGAGTAGCCAAGTATCCACTCCGAAATCTGAATGGCACTCCAAGGCTTTAAGGACGTTTTCGTCGCTCGGTGCTTTTCACGGCGTTTTTCAGCGCGACTGGGCATGTAAACTTTGTTTTAAAGAGAGTTTTTGGACCGCAATTCGTGGATTTCCACTAGCTGATGGCGGAATCCTAATGGATTGTACTAGCAAGTCGCTCAATATCGAGCTCTTTCAAATCCATTACGCCCCAGATTGATATTCTGCATGTGGATGCCCGATACAACAGGAAAAACCCCACCTGCCCTTATGCTAGCTAAACCCACTAATACTGCCAATGTCCGGACATTCGCTAAATTCAACGCACTCCTAATTCCGATACCCAACAGAGGGAGAATGTGCCATAAATCCAGCGGGCCATCCGGCGGTTTAAGCATGAAAGAACTTCCCAGCATCAAGATACCATTTTGGGGAGGATCGGAATGTCGGTCAATTATATTGAAATCGCAAAGTCTTGCCAAAAACTAGACTGGCTGCAATTCGTTAAAAAACGATTTGCCTTTCTGCTTCTGGCTGGCTCGGTCGCAGTTCCGTTTGCCGGCTGTACAGCTTTCACCGGACTAAACAATAGCTGGCAGTACAACGGTTATTGGAATCAAACCATGATGGGCCAGCGGAACAAGTCCAGCGCCTCGAGGGCTTGGCACTGTCGAAAACATCATTTCTGTAAAGAGAAATACATGAAAGAGTTTTCCCAGGGATTCAAAGCTGGATACATGGACATTGCCGACGGCGGCACGGGCTGCACGCCTGCGTTCCCTCCACGCGAATACTGGGGCTGGAAATACCAATCATGCGAAGGACAAGCAAGAGTAGCTGCTTGGTACTCTGGATATCCCCATGGCGCTCGTGCTGCAGACGAAGAAGGGATTGGGCACTGGACTCAAATCCAGACTTCTTCTGCCATCCAGCATCAATATTCTCAGCACGGTATGCTCAACGCGGAAAGCAGTGGGATGTATCCCATACCGCAAACCGCAATTCCCACAGGTAGACCGCAAACTGTCGTCACGACAAGAGCCATTCCGGAAGAATCGTTTGGGGACAGACCGTCCTATGAGGACACCAATGGATATCCAGTTTCAGTTGAGCAATTCCCGGCGGAAATAATCCATTCTCCTCCATACATCAACCAATAGTCATCGTAAACATCCTTCATCAAGTAATCCACGCCAACCGGCGAACGAGGTAAATATCATGTCTATGGAATGGAATCCTATGACGCTCGTCAAATCAAAGAAAATCAGGAGTCGCGTTGTGACTCGCCTGTTAAAGTCGTTTTCGCTAGCGAGCTTGATGGCTGCAGGTGCGATGAGCGTTGGATGTACAACGTTAACTCAGCCTATTTCAGGAATTCCGGTGCGCCGCCTGCCACCGCAGTTCTTGGCTCAGTCGAAGAATAACCTTATCCCATTGGATCCCTCCCGGCTGGCGCAGGAACCATCACGACAGTACTTGCTGGACAAGGGAGACATTCTTGGCATCTATATTGAGGGAGTGCTTCCTTATACACCGACCGACAAACCACCAGAGCCTCCGCCAGTTAACTTTCCTAGAGAGGACAGCACTCTTGACCCCTCAGTGGGGTTTCCAATCGTCGTTCAAGAGAGCGGCTCTATTTCTCTGCCATCCATCGAACCGATCAAAGTCAAAGGGATGACGGTAGAGCAAGTCACGGAATTGATTCGCAAAGCCTACCTAGATGCCAAGTTTTTCTCGAATGCCGCCCGGCTGAGACCGATCGTCACAAAACTCAAGGAACGAACTTATAACATCGTGGTGGTTCGTCAAGACATCGGTGCAGAGGGTAGTTTGCAGCGAACTCAACAAATCACTAAGGGCAATTACATCCGCGGCACCGACCAAAGTGCATCCGGTAGCAGAATCAAGTTGGCTGCCTACAAAAACGATGTGCTCAACGCCCTAATGGCATCCGGCGGCTTGCCCGGAGTCAACGCGAAGAACGAAATCAAAATCCTGCGAGCGAGCAAAACGAATCAGAAAAAACGCGACGAATTTGTCCAACAGTTTTATCAACAGTACTATTGCAACCCAGATCCTTGTGGATGTCCACCGCCACTACCAGATGATCCGGAAATTTTGAGGATTCCGATGCGGTTACCTCCGGGTGTTGTACCTAGCTTTAGCCCTGATGACATCATTTTGCAAGAAGGGGATGTGGTCAGCATCGAATCGCGTGAAGCAGAAGTGTTTTACACTGGCGGTCTACTCCCTGGCGGAGAATGGTTGATACCTCGCGACTACGACTTGGACGTTTTGGGAGCAATGGGTCTCGCCGGTCAAGGTGTCGGAAGTAAAGTTGGGGGAACCAGTAGCAGCTTCGGAATTCAGGCAGTCGCAAGCGTTGCCCCGGGACGACTTTACGTCCTCAGGAGGACTCCTTGCAACGGTCAAATTACCATCGAAGTGGACTTGGCGAAAGCAGCTCAAGATCCTCGTGAACGACCACTCATTCAGCCCGGAGATACCCTCATCCTCAGATACAAGCCAGCTGAGGAACTGCTCAACTTTGGAATGTTTGCCTTCTTTACCTACGGGATTCAACAGATATTTCAACAACGCCGCTAATCATCTGGTAACCTGAATATCTAATAATTAAAAGGGCCTCTGAAACCGGGGGCCCTTTTTTCGTTGAAATCGCGAAGAAGCTTTTTCGCAGTGTTTAGAGTATCCGCCGACGTTATAATCTAACGGGTCTCAGGTGAATTTTCTCGCCACTAAGGCACTGTCCTAGCTCCCAATGCAAACAAATAACTTTCCATTTCAGTTCATATTCCTATCGTTGCTGTTGTTACCCATCGAGAGGACCCATGCGACGGAACCATTGAACACGCCAAACAACGTCAATTTCAAAACCGACATTCGTCCAATCCTCTCCAATCGCTGCTTCGCATGTCATGGGCCTGACGAATCGAAGGTAGAATCGGGGCTTCGTCTAAATGAATTTGAATCCGCGACGTCGCCCGCTGACTCAGGCTTGAGAGCCCTTGTTCCGGGAAAAGTAAGTGAATCCGAATTGATCCGCCGGATTGTCTCGAACGATGAATCCGAACGAATGCCTCCACCCCATTTCAGTGCGAAGCTGACCGATCGAGAAGCAGAACTCTTTAAGACTTGGGTCGCATCTGGGGCCAAATATTCTAAACACTGGTCATTCGATCAAATCCAAACGCCCCGCGTTGAGTCATCGGTGCCCGTTGACTCTTTTCCAACTTGGCAAAACTCCCCTATCGATTTGCTAGTTCTAAAAAAACTTAGGGAACTCAGTTGGCAACCGACACAAGTGGCTGATCGCGGAACACTGCTTCGCCGACTCACTCTCGACCTAACTGGTTTGCCCCCGACATTGGAGCAGCAGTCCGCTTTCAATGACAAATCGAGCTCGCAATCTTACGAACAATTAGTCGATGAATTACTCTCCTCTCCCGCGTTCGGGGAACACTGGGGACGAAAATGGCTCGATCTTGCCCGCTATGCCGATTCCGCTGGTTATGCAGATGATCCACAACGAACGATTTGGGCGTACCGCGACTGGGTCATCCAAGCTATCAACGAAGGAATGCCATTTGATCAATTCACGATCGAACAGCTGGCTGGTGATTTGCTCCCGAACCCGACCGACGAACAATTAGTGGCTACCGCCTTTCATCGCAATACGCTAACCAACAATGAGGGTGGTACCAACGACGAAGAATTCCGAAACGTTGCTATCGTTGATCGCGTCAACACCACCATGGCTGTTTGGATGGGAGTCACCATGGCATGCGCTCAATGCCATACTCACAAGTTCGACCCCATTACACAAACTGAATATTTCCAAGTCTTTGCCATCCTGAATCAAACCAAAGACGCTGATCGTACGGACGAAAGCCCGACCCTCAAATGGTTCACTCAAGAACAACGCCGCGATCAAAAGAAGACTCAAAAAGAACTCTCCGAAATCGAGTTGGCCCTAATCGCTCCCGATGAAACACTTAAGCCAGAACAACAAACATGGGCAGCGGAACTTCGCACTCCAATCCATTGGCAGACGATAAAACCCGAATCAGCCAATGCCAAATCGAAATCGACGATTTCCTTTCAAGACAACGGCATTATCAAAGTTGACGCAATTGCAGATTCCGACACGTTCACTATTGAACTGCCAATTCCGAGTAGCGTTGCAGTAGATTCTCTGTCTGGATTGCAACTTCGAAGCATCCCAGATGCGGCATTGCCAAACGGTGGTGCAGCAATCGGCGACGGCAATTTTGTCTTAACTAATCTGGCAGCCACACTCTGGGAATCCTCCATCGATAAACCCAAAACGAGCCAGTCCTCTGAAATCCAACCTTCGATTCAGATTCCACTGCTCGATGCCAACGCGGACTACACACAGGAGGGATTCTCGCCATCCAACGCAATCGACGGCGATGCAAAATCCGGTTGGTCAGTAGGTGGATCTGTCAATCAACCGCACCAATTGAACGTTTCCTTTCGAATTGGCAAACTGAAGGATCTCACGGTCGGCAACAAACTAACCGGCACTGTCTCTTTACGACTGACGCTTAAGTTCGAGTCGTCATATCGACGAGCGGTATTAGCAAGTTTCTCCGTCGGCCTAACAACTGATGTTCGTGCCGAGCGAATGATTGGCCTGCCGACCGACATTGCAAGGATCTTGTCACTTGAACCGGATGCGCTATCGGTTTCCGACAAAGACTCACTTCATTCGTATTACGTGTCCACAATTGCGTTGAGTCGACAAACATTGCGTGACAGTCGCGATTCGTTGCGAAAAATAATCAGCGACATCAAGCCCACAACCACGGTTCCGATTCTGAGCGAACTGCCGACAGACCAACAAAGGCAAACGCATATTCAAATACGTGGCAACTACAAGGTTCAAGGTGATTTGGTTTCTCCCGATGTTCCAAAGGCATTTCATCCGTGGCAACATGCTAAGCTCGATGTTCCGCCGAAAATGAACCGGTTGGCGTTTGCGCGTTGGCTGATGCAACCCGATAATCCTTTGACTGCCCGTGTGATTGCAAATCGCTACTGGGAAACTTTCTTTGGAGTTGGCATCGTGCGGACGAGTGAAGAGTTTGGTTCGCAAGGCGACTTGCCGAGTAACCCAGAGTTGTTAGATCACTTGGCGTCCGAATTAATCCGCAATGGTTGGGACACTAAGCGGTTTATCCGCAACATTGTCACGTCCATGGCATACCGGCAACGTTCGTCGGTTTCACCGCAACGTTTTGAAGAGGATCCGGATAACGTTTACGTTTCGCGTGGTCCTCGATTCCGCGTGACTGCAGAACAAGTTCGCGATATGGCACTAGCCTCCGCTGGGCTCTTGTCACAACGTTTGTACGGACCGCCTGCTCGTCCGCCACAACCTTCGCTCGGATTGACCGCGGCGTTCGGTAGCAAGACGGATTGGGAAACCAGCAAAGGTGAGGAACGCTTTCGAAGGGGTATATACACGCTTTGGCGACGATCGAACCCTTACCCGTCCATGGCAACTTTCGACGCACCGAATCGTGAAGTGTGTGTCCTAAAGAGAGATCGAACCAATACGCCGCTCCAAGCCCTTGTTACGTTGAATGATCCTGTCTATGTCGAAGCGGCCCAGGGGTTGGCACGTCGCATTGTTGTATATGACCTGCCAACCGGCTCGCTTGAAGAACGCTTAGAGCGAGTCTTTCAACTGGCACTTTCTCGCTTCCCCAATGCTCGCGAGTCGGAAGCGCTTGCCAAACTTTATCGCGAGACTCGAAACGAGCTCTCAAGCGATAATGATCGGGCCATCAAACTCGCGACAGAACCAATTGGGCCGTTGCTAGCGAACGCAGATCCGGTCGAGCTCGCAACTTGGACTACTATTTGCAACGTTATTCTAAACTTGGATGAGTTTCTGATGACGCCATAAACTTGAACTGAATCACACTATGAATTCTATTATTGAACAACAACTCGCATTGCGAACACGACGTTACTTCCTAGGTCAGTCGTCGTCGGGCATCGGTGCACTTGCCCTATCGAACTTGATTGGCACCTCTCGCTCAAGTGATGCCGCTGATTCGCTCGCGACTAAAGCAGCTCATTTTGCACCGAAAGCCAAGCGAGTGATCTATCTGCACATGACCGGCTCACCTCCGAACCTTGATTTGTTTGACTACAAACCCAAGCTCATTGAACTCAGTGGCCAAGATGCACCTGACTCGGTGCTCAAAGGAAAAGAGTTTGCCTTCACCAAAGGCGTACCAAAACTTCTTGGGACATCGCACAAATTCATTGCATCAGGCAATTCCGGTGTGCTACTCTCGGATTGTTTACCGCATTTGCAAGGAGTCGCTGACCAACTTTGTCTAATTCACAGCATGCACACCGACCAATTCAATCATGCCCCAGCCGAGTTATTGATCTATACAGGTTCACCACGTAGCGGACGTCCCTCGTTCGGGTCCTGGGTCTCCTACGGGCTCGGGAGTGAAAATGAGAATCTGCCTGCGTTCGTTGTTCTGATAAGCAGTGGCGTTCAGCCAAATGGAGGTAGAAGCTCATTTGGCAGCGGCTTCTTGCCAAGCGTGTTTCAGGGAGTTCAATGCCGTTCACAAGGCGATCCCGTCTTGTTTGCCTCGGATCCTGCGGGCATGGATCGTAAATTGAGGCGCAAAACATTGGACACACTCAGCCAACTCAACGCAATTCAAGCCGAAGAGCTGGGCCATCCAGAAACGCAAACACGCATTTCGCAATATGAACTTGCCTATCGCATGCAGACGAGTGTTCCCGAAGTAATGGACATCTCAAAGGAAACGCAAGAGACCCTTGACGCATACGGAGCGAAGGTCGGAGCGGCTAGCCTAGCCAACAACTGCTTGCTTGCCAGGAGACTCATCGAGTCTGGAGTTCGATTTGTTCAACTATTTGATTGGGGATGGGATTTTCATGGAACCGGTCCAGCCGAAGATATTCGTGATGGCTTGACAAAAAAATGCGAAACCATGGATAGACCCGCTGCTGCCTTAATCAAGGATTTGGAACAACGCGGATTGCTTGACGAAACGCTTGTGATTTGGGGTGGTGAGTTTGGTCGAACGCCATTTCGCGAAGGACGGACAGCCGTCGGAGCTCAACTTGGTCGCGATCACTATCCAGACTGCTTCACCATGTTCATGGCAGGCGGAGGCGCAAAGGGTGGCTTCGACTATGGCAGCACCGATGAACTCGGTTTTTCAATCGTTGATAAACCGGTGCATGTACATGATTTACAAGCGACATGGATGCACCTGTTAGGATTCGATCACACCAAGTTAACATATCGCTTCCAAGGACGCGACTATCGACTTACAGACGTTCACGGCAACGTCGTCCATGATTTGGTTGCGTAACAGCCGACTCAAACCAGCAGCATACTCGCGACTTTGGCGACCGTGTCCGTTACGCCCGCGACCGCATCCGTTACGCCCGCGATCGAGGCTTGAGGGCCTCGATCGGTTAAACATTGATCGCGACTTGTTGATTCCGCGCAGTGGGACTTCGATGTTTAACCCGGGTTAAACAAGTCGCAACTTGTTGTTTAATTTAAGAAAGAAGCTTTATCAAATAATCATAAGCTCGCTGATAAATTTCTGGTTCTTTACTCGCTCTTGGACCGGCGACGTTGAGGGTTCGAACATGGTGGTGAACTAGCCATTCTCGGGCTCGTTCCATCCGTCCAGGATGCGTCAATCGAATCTTAAGGCAGGGCTTTCCGATTGTTTCCGCGTATCGAAACGTCTTGAACGTTCCTCCCTCAAGGCGAAAACTGAATAGGATCAACGTTGCATCCGAATCTATTACGTTGCGCTTGGTGCGATCCGAGTATTGTGGCGACGGATGCTCTTGTAACCGATAACAATCTGGAATCGGACCATCCTCGGCAATTCTCCCTTGTGGACACCACCCACCATGAACGATTCCAATTGCAATCGCCGCGTCTAGCGCGGCTCGATCGACGCCCGTTTGTCCGCCCGACACGATTCGCTCGACAAGCCAGGGCGTTGGTTTTGGTGAGGCCGTTGGCTTCCGTGGATTTTCCGAAGCTAAATCGCTGATAATTAATTGTCTGCCCGCACTAAAGTCGAATCGAACCAAATGAGCCGAAAACGCAAGTCGTAGTGATTTTTCCGCGCGATCTCACTCCGTAAGTGGCAGCGATTATCCAATTCTCAACGCTTGAGTGCAAGTTGCGGTCTATGATTCTAGAAATCGTCTCAAGGCCCAAGGTCCGGGACATCCGAAGAAGAGCAATGCAGATTTGAACTTTGCTCCAATACTCAAGCCACCCCTTTTGCACCAGAGTTCCAGACCGTGAGCCAAGTCGAAGTAAATTTCGTACGCAAATCAAGTTCCTTACCACGCCCCCGAATTCAGAATTGCCTGGTTTGTTGCTCCATGCTTGTTCTTTCGTTCGCGTTAGGGATGGCCGGGCCATCCTCTGGGAAGTCAGATCCACGTGACCAACAGTGGAAATTGGCAATCGATCCTCACAAAGTAATCGGCATCCAAAGTTGCGAAAAATGCCACGCAGCCGAAATTCAAACTTGGAAACGAACTCCGCATAACGATACATTTCTAACGCTCCACCGTAAGCCGGATGCAAAAAAAATCGCCGACAAACTCGGAATCACCAATTTCAAAAGCGATTCCAATTGCATTCAGTGCCACTACACGATGGGTCAAGTGGAGAATCGCCTTGAGGCGATCGCTGGCGTGTCCTGTGAATCATGCCATGGTGCCGCCAAGGACTGGGTTGCCGTCCATAACGACTACGGTGGACCAAACATGTCGCGCGCTCAGGAGTCTCCGGATCATCGCAACCAACGACTTACAAGTAGCATTCAGCTTGGAATGCGAAACCCAGTCAACGTTTATCTGGTTGCGCAGAGTTGTTACCGTTGTCATACTGTCCCTGACGAAAAATTAGTCAACGTTGGCGGACATAACGCCGGCAGCCTCGACTTCGAGTTCGTTAGTTGGTCGCAGGGAACCGTTCGGCACAACTTCGTTCGAACCGACGGAAAGGCAAATGCAGAAGAAGGCCCGGCACGACTGCGTACTATGTTTGTGGCGGGCATGATTGCTGACTTGGAATTTAGCATGCGAGCTACCTCGCAAGCGACCGAAAAGGCAACCTTCGGTATCGCTTCTGCCCAGCGAACGGCCCGTTCGCTCGAACGCCTCAAATCGGCTCAGGCTAAACTCAAGCATCCGATCCTGGCTGAAACGATCAGTATCGCCCAATCGGTCGCTCTCAAACTCAATAATCGTGAACAACTCGAACAGGCAGCCAACAAGATCAATGAAATGGGCGTTCGTTTCGGAGCGACGGTTGCTGGTGACGAGTTGGCTGCTATCGATTCCTTTGTTCCGCCAAAAAACAAATGGAAGTAGCCGCAACGGAGAAAATCGATAGCAAAACGAGCCGCATTCGAAACAACAGCTTTGAATGCGATTCGTCCGACATAGACTCCATTCTCGGTATTTGTTCTATTGGCAATTCCTTTCTGCGAGTGGATAACGCAGAATTGCCTCGCCCGTCGCATTTGGTTAAACGAGACGCTCAAGTCCATGCTCCTCTTGAAGTTGCTATAGCGGACAACTCGGACGCCGAGTTCAAACGACAGCGTTTGTTACGCCTGCTCGATCATCAGCAAGCATGGTATGATGCCGAACAACAAGCTGTTTCAGCAGCCGAACAATTCTTGTCACTGTGCGAGCATCATCAACAGCAATGGCTCCAATCGAACCAACAAACCCAAACGCCTTCATTGACAATACGAACATAGGCGAGACGTTTCCTCCGATTCAACGCGTTTTGATCATTGGAGCAGGATGGACCGGACGACAGATCGCTGGTCAAATGGTCGCGTACGGATTGGACGTAACGCTTGTTGACAACAATTCACAAGCCTTAGAAGTATCGAGAGCTTGGATACTGGACCAACGGGAATCTTTTTTTGAACAGGGTTACTGGCCTAACGTAAGTCACGAGCAACTCGCCACTCGCATCCATTGTGCTACTGGCATTGATGCGGTCGATGGCGAATTCGATCTAGTCCTCGAATCGGTGAGTGAACAGTTTTCGCTGAAACGACGGATTATTAAGGCCTACTCCGAGCGTTTTCAGCCACCATCGATTATTGCATCGAATAGTTCTTACTTCACTCCTTCGATGTTGCAACCGCATGTAGTTTCTCCGGAGCGATTTGCGAACTTCCATTTCCATGTTCCGATTTGGAGAGCCTCATTGGTTGATATTGCGTCGGGGCCAATGACCGATGAAGCAACACTTCAACGACTAGTGGACTTGGCGATTCGAATAGGTCAAACGCCTTTGGTTCAACGAATTGAAAATCCAGGCTATGTCTTTAACTGGATGCTAAAAGCCTTGTTACAGTCGGCGCTGCAACTGGTCGACAGAAAGATTGCACAACCAGCTGATATCGACATGGCATGGAAAAAAGTTACAGGGATGCCAATAGGACCGTTCGGAATCATGGATCAAATCGGCGTCGACTTAATCCATCAGACCATGTCGCACGCGAGATTTGTCGACGGAGACGAAGAGTGGCAGCCGCTCGTCGACATTTTACAACCCTACGTTGACAGCAATCGTCTAGGAGTCAAAACCGGCCAAGGGTTCTTTGATTATTGATCTTGTTTGCAAAGTCACACCTGATTTTTTCACAACCCAAAGCTCATTTGGCTGCGTTCCGAGTCGCCAAATCCAGTAATTCGGAAACATAGTGGCTGGTGATTTGGGTCGGTAGCGTGTTTGCGATTTCATACGGCTTGGTCACACTTGGCCGGACGACCTGTCGTAGGGTGATGGCTCTCAATTTGGTAACGGCCAAGTTGAAGTCGCCGGCTCGGTAGGCCGCCAAGGCGTCTTGCCATTCTTGAGTCGTCGGGCCGGGATCGGATTGGATTTTCTGCTTCTCAATGAAGTCAAGGATTTTTTGCACGATCCCCTACTTTGAAGAACATCGCGAAACGTTTGTTACGATTCGCTGCGGCTCGCCCACCGAAGTCGTCACCGTGATCGAGTTATTATCGCCTACGAATAAGCGGAAAGGAACTGAAGGCCGAGAACTTTACTTGGAAAAGCTCCATGCACTGCTGAAGACCAAAGCCAGCCTAGTGGAAATCGATCTACTGCGCGGCGGCGAACGTTCGAGCGTTTCCAATCCGCCCCAGGGCGACTATTTCGCATTGGTAAGCAAACCCAAACTGCGTCCACTTGTCGAAGTATACGGCTGGGCCATGTTAGATCCACTACCAAGGATACTGATCCCACTTTCTATCGAAGACCCCGATGTGCCCCTTGACCTTCAATCGGTATTCACACTCGTGTACGACCGAGCCGGTTACGACTATTCGCTGCACTATGAGCAAGCGATTGACCCACCGTGTTCGGAATTGGAACTGGCGATAGTCCAACAAGCGCTGGAAAAGTCAGTGTGACGAAACTTGGCACTATGTACAGGTCTCCGCACTCTGGGCGGAGACACGAAAATCGGCGAGCTTTGCCCGGACTGAAGCGGTACTGGTTCGTAGTCTCGCCGTCCTGCTTTCGCGTCGTGCGTTTGGAAGCTACTTCGCTGGGTGCGGTCCGGATGTAAGCGAACTTCTTTCCGTTGGGACTAAAACGCGGATTCGAAAACCCGCTGCCAAATAGACCGGACTTGAATTCGTCGCCTTGCTTGACGACCCAGGCCATGTTTGGAGCGGCGTCTTTGCCGTCGACCAAGACCTGATGCTCTTCCCATACCGATTCACCGAGCTCGTAGAGAAATCCCGCTACGGCACTCCAGCGAGTGCCATCTTCGCTGAAAACGATTTCGGCTGAATTCAAGTAGACATCAGTAGTGTCCTTCTGAGGACCGATAGGAATGGCCGAGCCATTGACGACGAGGAACCAACGATCTTGCTTCATAGCAAAGTAACCGTGATGGCGACCATCGGGACTGACGACAACTTCGCCGATGACTTGATAGTTCGGACCAAACGAGCCGTTGAACTGGACTTTCGCATGCCGCTTTTCCGATGTCATGGTGTCATCAACATAATCGGCTTCGCCGCCGGTTCGTACTGCGACTCCGACGGGTTGGCCGCCGTAGGTAAGCATGTCCGCTTTCATGTTTGTCGCAAGAAAAGTCTCTTCGACGGTGAAGCCTGTGGCGTCGCGACTTGTTGCGCCAATGACGCCTTGGCCTGCCGTCGGCACGAGAATCTTTGATGGCTGGTTAACGACAACTTCCCGTTCAGGTTCGACGGCGCTTTTGCGCGTAGCAACGACACCCGATCCCTGATCGAGTGAGAAGAGGAATTTGTCGTTTCGACCGACGAGTTCCAGCGTGTTGTCCGTCGGAAAGCGATAGGTACCCGCGTCCTCGAAACGGATGTTCTCGGCAACCAGCGTCCATCGTCCATTGAAGGCATGGATTCTCCCCCGATTCAAAGGTCGCCCTGGTCCGATGCATACCCATGCATAGGCACCGTCCGATCGAACCCCAAAGCTGATTGTCGCTCCACCCTTTTCGGCGGCCGTGGTGCTGGACCATGATCCCACGATTGCCGGATCAACTAACGGCGTCGCTGGCGCCGCAACGCCGTCTGTTTTGGTTCCCTTGTCGAATTGGCTGTAAAGCCATGATTGGGTTGCGCCCAAGTAAGTCGGCAACAATAGTAACACCAACGAGACATTACGAGTAAACATAGTCTAATCTCCTCGATCGATGGATTGGAATTTAGTTTTCTTGTGTGGTTTATGCACTCATTTTCTTCCGTTTGCATGCCAGTATGCTTCTAACTGCTTCGCGATGCGTTCCTTCGTCCCGGCTGGATAGTTGGCGAGTGGTTTAACGCTGCGCACGGCGAACGGGGCGCAGGCGAGCCGGATGCTGTCTTTGTCGGTCATGAATTGCTTTAAGACTTCGCCCGCTAGCGGCGTATGCTCGCCTCTTGGATACAAGCTACTCTCGCCTCGATATTCAATGCCACCGGCAGTCCTGGTCGCCTGACGCATCATTTCTTCGACAGGAATAATTCGCCACGGCACTTGTACGATGATGGCTTCCTCCATGCCGTCTAAATAAACCGGATGTTTCGCGAACCACATCATCTCAGGTGGACCATTGCCATCGAACGAATAGCCGAAAGTGACGATTCCTCGATTGGGCATGAACGGAACTTTGCGCGCTCGCTCGCGACCGTCCATGAATTCACGATAGTCTGTGGTGTCGCTAAGAAGTGCGTCGACGGCGACAACCGAATCTTGCGTCGTGAGCACCCAGCAGAACTGGCGCAAATCAGCATCGTCGCCACAGCCGTAAAGCGCTACTTGTTTAATCGCTCCCTTGGCTTCCTTTTTGGCCGTCGACATCGCTGATGGTAGATCGATGATATTGGTCGGAATCGACCATCGAAACGCGCTCACCGCTCGATCCTCGGGATAGAGATTGACTTCGCCGAAACTTCCTACAATGCCTATGCACCCGTTACTGGTGGAGGGTGACAGAAACTTCAGATAGCCGTTGCCGCCGGAGACCGTAAGATCGATGCTGCCGTCTTCGTTTGGGATGACTGTAGCTTCGACGAGGATAGCGTCCTTTTGCCATTTCCCGCGCGCCGTTTTGAGCGCTGCGGCGGCGATGGTCGCGAAGTTGGCAGCTTTCAAGTCGCCGACGTCCTTCAGCCCACGCTGTTTCGATTCGCCGGAGACCTTGGTCCAAAATCCTTTGCCTGCTGTCCCGGCGAGCTGAATTTGCGGACCCAGTCGTTCATAGGTACCTTGATCGATAATCACGTTGTTCTTGTCTCGTAACGTGAACTTGCCATCTTTTGCTTCGAGTTTCGCAGATACTGGCGGAACTTCGCCTTGCATGTCGGTGGCGATGTACGAACCGGATTCATCGACGTCAACGGTAAGCTGCTGTGTCCCGCTACCTTGTGTCGGGTTGAAGAAAACAAACCAATTGCCGACGAAAGTTTGATCGGAGAGCTTCTGATCCTGAGCATCGGCGGAAGAAGAGAGGAATCCCATCCACATCAATACGATATTGGCAACGACAGTTCTCGATCGCATTATTAACCCTCTATGAATGCATTTTCATCAGTTCGCAGCTCGGTGCGGGATCGATAAATGGAACTTCCATTGTATCGCTATTCAAACCACAATCGGACAAGAAGTTTCCACCTCGTGAAAATCGCAAGCTGGGAGCATGCACGACTTGATCAAAGCTCTTTGGGAAAAGGAACTACGGACCATGGATCAAGTATTCGTATCTCGCCCTCGTAGTAGCCAAGGTTGTTTAGTGACGGGTCGGTCATCCTGAGCGATTCATAGCGCAACGTCTTTAGAAAAAGCATGAAATCATGATGTTCAATCGGAGTTCTAGCCGCAGGTTGTATGAACCAAAGGAACGAATGACCATCAAGCTCGACATATCCGTGATCGAGGGTGGGCAAGCTAAGTGGATTCGAATCTGGAAGCAATATGTGGGAAGTGATCTTGAGAATATTGCCGTTTTCCAAACCAAACACGACGCTCTCGGCACCCGCATGGATGAACTCCTTTAACTGGAACGGTTCGCCAATCAATGCTCGACTGAGGAGCGAGAAATTATGCCGCGCGTACTCATCCCCTGAGTACTTCTCGGCGAGCAACCCAAGTTGTGCTTGCACATAGCCTAAGCGATCACGAATCGCAAAATTCGCGTTCCAAGGTTGCGGAAAGAGAATCGCCTCTCCGCCGGCAATTTGAAACGCAGCAACGTTGGCTTCGGAATCGTCGATCAGGACTCGCCGAGGTCCGGCCAACAGCTCCTTTGGTCGTCCGATCAGAAAATCAGAAAATCGTTTGCCATTGACTTTTGGAAAATTCTCGTACAGCCAACGGACTTTCCCTTCGAAACAACTTGGCGACAACGACGGCGAAGTCAAGATCGTCATCGGAGCGAACTGCCGGACCAAGTCAACGAGATTTTTCGACCATTCAAACTCGGGCAAATTAGCCCAAAAGTCGGCACCTTGGTTTTCCACAATGCGCCAGAACTCAGATTTTGAGATACCCAACACGCTGTGGATATTACGCTCTCCACTCGGCCAAGTCGACAATAGGTCTTTCTGACCCTGGAGAGACAAAACGGCTCCGACGAAGTCAGTCAAGACTCCATCCATATCAAGAAATATTTGTTCGAATGAATGCATGAGATCGTTATTTTTCTACGTCGCAGTGTGCGGACCAAATCCCGAAGCGTGGAGTTCACCCATCGGGCTAACAACTATTCGTTGTATCGCTGCTCGAATCGAAAGCGGACAATATCTCATTTTAAGTACATGTTTCCGCATCCCGAGCTGATTCGCAATACTCAGCGATCTTAGAAGCATCATATCCCAATCGTCTCAGCATGATCAGTTCACGCATTGGTTGCATCCCTTGATTCCGTTCGTCGTTGGAGTCATAGAACAATTCCACCAATTTGTCCCAGCCGCAGGTCACGTCGGCCGACCAATGAGTCATCCAAGCGGTCTCGAGATAAGCTTTTCCGTACGGTGTATGCTTGCCGCTCACGCCACCGGGCGAGCGTTCGAGAACGTCGGTTTGTTCTTCACAAGTCGATTTAGGGTTCGATATTTCGATCACAGCCATCCGTAACGCTTCAATTTCCATCATCAAATCAAGTACGACTCGTTCAAGCACTTGGATACGTTGCTCCGAACTGGTTTCTTCTAGGCTCCCAACTCGGCAGTTTTCTAAGTCGATCATTTTGCTTCTCTGACTTCTATAGAGAATGTTGAATTCAAAGCTAAGTTGCTCATGCAGCGAAAATCAACTCCCTCGGCAGGATTCGAACCTGCATCTTTCCGATCTATGAAAATATCGGCATGCCTTAACCGTTAGGCCTACGAGGGAAAATCGGGCTTCTGGACAATTTATCGAAATCGGCGTTGCGATCGGACAAAAAATTCATCAACTTGTGGCATCCCACGGATTGATGAGTCGAATTCCTGTTGCCGAGAAGTCTTTGATATTGCGTGTGGCAGTGTCCCTTTGCAAACCTTCACAATCGCTGCGATTTCAACGTCGCGCATGTCAGTTGATCGTCCCGATTTCTTCAGCAAACTACTGATCGCCGCTGCTTCCTTCGCGGCAACGATATCGAACGTCAAAATCCGATTGTTAAAATCTTCCCAAAGTGCTTGTTCAAAAAAGCTCGTCAGTAGGCGTCGTCGCTTACCGGCGGCAGGAAGTTCGATTCCAAAATATATTCCAAAGACAGTGATGCTGGTTGTCCATATCGACGCAGCGGGCTGGGAATCGAGCCATGCAATCACATTCGGATTTGGCTCCTCACGCATCGTTTCGGAGATGCGACTCCGGCGATAGATGGTGAGTGCTTCATCGAGCCATCGTTCGTGAAATTTCCTTGGTCCAAGCACGCGTAGAATATCTTGCCAACTTGGATCGCCGCGTGTTAGCAGTTCACCGGCGTGAATGGGTGTTTCCATTCTGCCAGCACGTCACCTGCAAAGACCTGACTTCCCGGCGCGATGCGAACTAAGGTTCCGTCGTTGAGATAGTTCGCCTGAAGCACAGGGCCTTGCTCATCAATGACTGCGAGAATCGGTAATTGTGGAGGATTCAGCGCTTCGATCATGATCTGCGAATTTGACATTTCATCCGCAGATTGCCGGACCTTGAAGTCCTTGAGTTTCATAACGCCGGGTTGTTGCGCAACGAGCCTGTCGCAATTGGGCATAAATTCTGCGAGCAATTTTCCTCTGATGACCGGATCGGCATTATTCACGTGCAAGAGCGATGCACAAGGCAATTCAAACTGCTCAAGTTCACCACCGCGATGGTCGCAGATGGTCAACTTACAAACAGGTTCCACCAACACGGATTGCCCTTCGCGATTCAAAACGCAAGCCGATTCCTCGTATTGCACAACTCCCGCAAAGTTTGCGATCACTCGGCCTTCGTCATCCCCCTGACTAAAGTACTTTTTACCGAACGTATACCATCGAGCGTCGCCAACTGTCGAAGCCTCTCCACAGATCGCAAGGGCGGATTGGATCCCAATTCGTTCGCCGATTTTTCGAAGCTCAGTAGAAGATTTGCCGGTAAGGTCAGCAATAAAGTTGGTCGTCAGATGAAAAAGAGGATGAACAACGGGTGTTCCCAGTTCAATGTGCCCAAATCGTCCATTCTGAGACCGACGGTACTCAGGGAGCAAATGACACGCTTAGAACCCGGAATCTGATCGAAGAATTCGTTCACTTCATTCATAGTCTGATGCAAACTCCTCTCGCAGCTCAACGATCATCTTCAAAAAATCGGGCGATGCTGGAACACCATGAATATCGTGTCGTACCGGACGTGGGCGAGTGGCGACGAATTCTGCGGTGATATCGGGGTAAGTCTCCATCTTAATGCGGATGGCTCGCTTCACCAATTCGTAGAATTCGACGGATTCAACGACGACTTCCTTTCCATGATACTCCATCCGCTTCGGCCAGACCCTAGGCGCGACCGTTTTGGATCGACGCCCCCACAGTGCTCGAATCTTTTCTCGTTTGTTCGTTTTGGCTGGATCAGTGATCAGCCACGAAATGAACGCTTCGACTGACGCAAATTCGAGATCATCGATAACGATCGGAGTCGCAGCCAAGTTCGACATACGCCTGTCAATCGATTCTTCCGAACCAGCCCAGACGTTGATAGGCTCGTCTTCGCTCATCTTTCGACAACTTTCTGCTGAAAATTCTCGGCGTCAATTTTAACTCCCTCGGCAGGATTCGAACCTGCGTCTTTCCGATCTATGTAAAATCGGACCGCCTTAACCGCTAGGCCTACGGGAGAATGGAGATCACACGTTGAACGCGATCATAATCCATATTGTTTTCCAACCGGGCGACAAGACAAGTTTTGATGCCGGATCGTCCAAGAAGATTTCGTAGCCAATCTTTTACCGACCATACTCTCTGCCATCTTGACCTACTTTTTTGTTTTCGAGATCATTCCGCCGCCAATGACACATAGCGCCACTGCGGCCACGAAGTAAATCTTCCTATTGTCTGCAACCAGTAAATCCCCGTCAGCGATTCGGTGTATCCGCTCGCGATCCTCGTGTGTCGGATGGTAAAAGCTTCGATCAAACCAATACCCACCGATAGCTAGCCCGACAATCAACAAGGCAACGCCACAAAGCATCTTCATTTTTGATCTCCAAACTCGAACGCAACACATAACTATCAGTGTATCGCGGTCTGAACCGTCGTCGGACAAGAATCTCCCAGGAGAATCGTTCAAAATCTCGTTCGATTTGGGACTTTTCCGTCCGGTTTTCGGGTTAGTTGCGATTCTCAAATAGTCGCAGACTAATGAAATGAACTGCGTAATCAAACCCTTTCGAATCGGAGAACTCCCATGTTTGTCAGAATGTCAGCCGTTGTCTTGATGTCATTTGGTTTCCTCATCGGTTCCACTTTTGGTCAAGAGAGCATTCCGACTGAGAAACGAATCGCTTGGAAAACGTTGGTTCGCGACGCGTTTGTCGAGGCCGTCGAGAACCAAAAGCTGCTGGTCATAGTCTTTCTGGCAAATCCGTCGTACCGCAATGAATATGGCAACAATCTGAGCAATCGTCAAAGATCAGAACTGGATGAACTCATCGTTCACGAGCTGGCCGATGATGCGGTTTTTGCAATTGCCGAATTCGATCAACGTTTGGGTCGCGTCCGCGACGAACACGGCAATACAGTGTTCACTCGATTGAAGCTCGACACCTTGCCGACTATTACTGTCATTGAACCAAGGACAGACGCGCTTACCGAGCGTTACCGCATGGAAGGCTTTTTCAAAGCCGCCGACGTCGTTCACGACTTAAAAGCGTGCCTGCATCAATACGCCAAGCAGCAAGCAATTCAAGTTATAACAGGAGCTGGCCACTCGCAAGGAAAAGCTGCACAGGAAATAAACACGCGGTGGGCGTTCGAAATGAACCCATATGAACCGGCGATCGAATAGATTCTGATCCACGTCCCAAAAATATCCACGCCATTCGAGTTTACGAGTGCCAAATCTGAAATCGGTGGTCGATCCAGCTACATTCTTTTGTTAGACTTGTATAACAGAGAGATCGCCATCTTTTTCCTTTACAAAGCTTAGTGACAGCTCGTTCCATCCCTCCCATGAATGCTTTACCCTCGCTAACAAACTCATGCAATGAACATGTCGCATACAAGCGATTCCCACAAATCATTTTTGCTTTCGGAATTCTTGCGTTCATTGAGAGTTTTGCCATTGGTTTTGAGAAAAACGATCAGGCGGTTTTTGTTCGAGGCCTCAATCTCAACGGTCCGGCAATTGAAATCGATGGACGCGGTTGGCAAGGAAGCAACTCAGCAGACTATAAATGCAATGGAAAAGCGTTCGAAAACCATGCGGTAAAGTTAAGGCCCAAGACCGATCAAAATCGCGAGTCCATGATTCGAAGCAGTCGATGGGGCCAATCGATCGATGTTGAGCTTACTAATCTTGCAGCAGGAGACTATCGCCTCTTTCTATACGTTTGGGAGGACAACGCGCCGGAACAGTTTCAGATTGCGGTGAATGACAGTGTTGTCATTGATCGGTTCTCGAGCGGGCCCGCAGGACAATGGAAACGGCTTGGACCCTGGGGAGCTACCGCCACGAATGGAGCGATCAAGATTTCTGCGAAAGGCGGGGCGGCAAACTTATCTGGCGTCGAATTGTGGAGTGCGTATGGTGAAATACCAGATCTATTCCAAATCGAATTCAATCGATTACCGACCGACGAACAATTGGCTTTCTTCGAAGCCAAGATTCGTCCATTATTGGTCCAGCATTGTTACGAATGCCATAGTGCTGACGCATCTGAGCTTGGCGGCGGTCTGCTTCTCGACTCACATCAAGGAATTGTAAAAGGTGGTGAAACATCGCCTGCAGTCGTGCCCCGCGATCCGGATTCTAGCCTGCTCATGACCGCTGTTAAGTACAGTAAAGCGGATCTGCAAATGCCTCCAGCTGGCAAACTAGCTGACCGCGAGATCCAAGACATAAAGAAATGGATTGAAATGGGTGCACCTGATCCACGAACTAGCGACACTGTCGCAACCTTGAAAGCAAAGAAATCAATCGATTGGGACAAGGCAAGAGACTTTTGGTCATTGCGTCCGTTATCGAAGCCTGCTGGTTCGGATTTAGCGAATTCGGATTGGGCAAAGACAAGCATCGATCAGTATCTTTTAAAGGCCATGAAACTGCGTGGCTTGGAGCCCAGCGCAGATGCAAGCCGCGAGGTTTGGATACGCCGTGCGAACTATGATTTGATTGGTCTTCCGCCGACACCCGATCAGATCGATGCGTTTGTTCAAGACCAGACAGCCGAGGCTTATGCAATTGTCATCGATAGATTGCTGGCCACTCAAGAATATGGTGAACGATGGGGACGGCATTGGCTCGATGTGGTCCGTTATTCGGATACCGCCGGTGACAATTCGGATTTCCCGATCCCGCAAATGATCAAGTACCGGGATTGGGTGATCGACGCAATTCGCCATGACATGCCGTACGACCAATTCGTTCGCGAGCAACTGGCAGGAGACTTGCTGCCAAGCCAGTCTAGCGAAGAAATGCATAGACAGTTAATCGCAACAGGCTATGTCGCGGGAGCAAGACGATTTGGGTCTCGAGTCGGTGATTACCCAACGCACTTGACCATTGAAGATACGTTGGACAATGTCGGTCGGGCCTTTCTGGCGACGACGATCAATTGCTCGCGTTGTCATGACCACAAGTTCGATCCGGTTACGACCGAAGATTATTATGCACTTTATGGAATCTTCAACAGTACGCGGTATCCGTGGCCGGGAATCGAATTGGAACAGAAACAACGCGATCTGGTGCCTCTCGTGCCAGCGGTTTTTGCCGAAAAAGTTTTGAGATCGCGTGCGGAGGAGCAAAAGCGACTCGACGAAGAGGTCAATTCGCTTGAACGGTTAAAAAAGGAGGCCGCTGCCGATTCCAACAATGAGGTTAGAAAAAACCTCGATGATCAAATTAAGACAGCGAAAGAAAATGCTTCGGCTTATGCGAAGCAATCTATTCCCTTCGAACAAGCATACGCAATCGTGGATGCCAAAACGATCGCCGACAGCCCCATCCAAATCAAAGGGGACCCGAACAAAGCTGGCGAAATTGTTCCACGTCATTTTCTAACGGTGATGGGCGGACAACGACTTCCAGAAACAAATAAGACGAGCGGGCGGCTACAATTGGCAGAGTGGATTATCGATCGAAATAATCCACTGACAGCCCGCGTGATGGTGAATCGCATTTGGCTGCACCATTTCGGTCGTGGGATTGTCTCCACACCAAATGATTTCGGTCGGCAAGGCAAACCGCCATCACACCCCGAGTTGCTGGATTGGTTGGCGATTCGATTCATGGAGTCTGGTTGGTCGATCAAAGCCCTGCATCGAGAGATTATGTTGTCTCACGCATACCGAATGAATAGTGTTCCGTCACCTAGAGCCCTTGAAGTCGATCCGACGAATACGTTTCTTAGCAGCTTCCCTCGCAAGCGGATGGACGCTGAGTCTATTCGGGATACATTGCTGAGTCTTGGCGGCAGCCTTGACCCTAAAAGAGGAGAGGCACATCCGTTCCCGCCCCAGTCTCAATGGAAATTCACTCAGCATAATCCATTCAAAGCCGTTTACGAAACCAATCATCGAAGCGTTTACCTTATGACGCAGCGTATCCAGCGACATCCATTTTTAGCCATTTTCGACGGTCCCGATCCAGCTGCCAGCACGCCGACGCGGCCAGTTAGCACTACGCCAGTACAAGCGTTGTATTTCCTTAACGATCCCTTCATTCACAAGCAAGCGGCAGGATTCGCAAAGCGTGTGATCTCGAATAGCGGCGATCAGAATGATCGATTGAGATTTGCTTATCGATTGGCCTTGGGGCGTTTTCCAACTTCGTCGGAGCTCGAATCATCGGCTAAGTTATTGGCTGCAATTAAACAGGCCGTCACGGGCACGGATCTGAGTGAGCAGGAAATGGAGAGCCAGTCGTGGCAATCATTGCTTCGATCGTTATTTCGTCTGAATGAGTTTGTTTACCTTGATTGAGGAAATTATGGACAGGCGGAGAGTCATTCAGAGCATGGTGGGCGGTTCGATCCTTATGCCGGGATTGATATCACAATTGCTGGCGGATGACGCAGGAAACTTGTTCGGCACTTCCGATCCGCTTGCACCTAAGCCATCGCATTTTCCTGCGAAAGCTAAGCGAGTCATTTTTATCTTTTCAAACGGCGGCGTATCTCATATGGATACGTTTGATCACAAGCCGGAGCTATTTAAAGCAGACGGTAAGAAAAAAGGCGTTGGAGGCGGGCTTTCGAATCAAGAGCGTGTGTTGCTCAAGCCGCTTTGGGACTTCAAGCCAGGTGGCCAATGCGGAACTTTGGTCAGCGATTTGTTTCCTCATTTGCGTCATTGCATGGATGACATTTGCCTAATCAAATCGATGAAGTCGGATGACAACGAGCACTATCAAGCCACCCTCGCGATCCACACAGGATCGTTTTTCTTTTCGAGGCCGAGCATTGGCGCATGGATCAGTTACGGTCTTGGCACCGTCAACAACAATTTGCCCTCATTCGTGGTACTCGCTAAAGAGCTGCCGTATGCGGGTACCCAAGTCTATGCGAATGACTTTTTGCCAGCGTACCATCAAGGCGTGCGAGTTGTACCAGGAGCCGAGCCGATTCCAAACCTAGATCGACGAACGAGTCGTCAAGATATTCAGCAACTGGAGTTGGAGTTTGCCTCTTCCTTCAATCAGCGGCATTTGGCAGACCGTTCGGGTGAACAAGAACTAGCCGCGAGAATACGGACCTTTGAAACTGCGTTTAAAATGCAAAGTGAGGCCAAAGAAGTCTTTGACCTTTCTGGCGAATCGCAGGAGACGCTTGATTTGTATGGACTCAAACCAGGCGAATCAACTGGTTTCGGATGGAAGTGCATCGTTGCCCGAAGGCTAGCCGAACGGGGCGTTCGATTCATCGAACTAATCGATGGGAGTTCGAGCAAGAACTGGGACCAACATGGCAACATGGCCGAACACGCGGATCATGCCAAGGTTATTGATCAACCGATTGCGGGGTTGCTTAAAGACCTCAAACAGCGAGGCATGCTGGATGATACATTGGTGGTATGGACGACGGAGTTCGGGCGAACTCCAGGTGTTGACGGCGACAAAGGCCGCGGACACCACAGCGCCTGTTATAGTTCATGGTTAGCCGGCGGTGGCGTGAAACCTGGAATATCCTATGGAGTGACAGATGAAATTGGCGCGACGGTGGCAGAGAACAAGGTTCATGTGCATGACTTCCACGCCACGATTTTGCATTTGCTCGGTATTGACCATACGAAATTGACATATCGGCATGGTGGACGAGACTATCGCCTGACAGATGTTCACGGCAACATTGTCCGCGAAATCCTAGCGTGAGGAGTTGGTAATTTCTGAGCCTCAATGCGCTAGCATGAGGGCCGGAAACATCGTCCGTGAAATCCTAGCGTGAGGAGTTGTTCACTTCTGAGATAATGCCAAGGACTCTTTGCGCATGCTTTGCGATGTCGATTTCCTCCAATATCTTTTCGGAAGCAGATTCCAATTTGCGATTGGATCGAATTCCTTCGAGAAGGTTTATTGAAAGATCATCTAAGGAATCTGCTCGGAACAAACTTCCCAGACGGCGTCCATCGCTTATTGCGTGCATTCGTCGATGCAGTTCTGGAAACGCACCATGGTCGGGTTGGATATACGGGGTTCCGGCCGCTATGGCTTCCAAAAGAAATAGCCCCTTTGGTTCAGCGTATGTAGTTGGCACACAAAACAGATCGATGGAATTCAGGAATTTGGCTTTCTCATCACGATTGATGCTACCAAGGTATTCCCAGCGATCACTAAGTCCGGCGCGATCGAGTTTGGTTTTTTGTTCGTTCCAAAACTCAGAGTGTTGTGGCCCCATCCATCCGGCAAACTTCAACTTTGCGTGCTTCGCCTCGGGCTTAGCCGCGATCGAAATAAATGCATCTACCAATCGATGCAATCCTTTTTCCGGTGCCATCCGGGCCAAATAGCCAATTGTAAACGCCTCTGGCTCAGTTTTTGCTCGCGCTGAGTTTCGAAAATCGGTTACGTCGATTCCCAAAGGGACAATATGGATCTTGCTGGTCGGTATTTGCAACATTGATGCCATCCGGTCAGCATAGTCTTTCGAGTGGATTAGAAAACCGTCTATGAAGGGGACCAAGCCTTGCATGAGCTCGATAGCCCGCAATCGAAACTTGGTTGGTAGCGAGTCTAAAAAAATGTCGTCACCTTGGAGTGTGACAAAGACTCGAGTTGTTCCAAGTCGTTTCACTTCGGGAATTCCACCTCCAACCAACAAGTTCGTAAAGACCATCACATCCGGTCGGATGTCAGTTGATAGCCAATCGAGTAGTCGTCGAAACTCTTTGCGTTGTCGACCTTGAGTCCCTCGCAGCATTGAAATCGTCAACGCCCCAATCAAAGTGGGCGATGTCTTTCCAGCATTCTTGGTGAGGGGATTGATAATCCAGGATTGATTGAGAACACTGTCGAGCCATCTTGGCATGTAGGCTAACCAAGGCATTTTTTGCTGCAAGTAGACGTTGATTCCGCCCATGACGACTCGGTCGATGCTAACGTCTTCGTCGTCCGTGCGGATTGGCGTATATGCGGGGATTAGGATGCAATCGTGACCTTGTCGAATGAACGATTTGGCGAGCGCATTGTCGTTCAGACAAGAGCCGCAAATCATTCCAGCGGCTCCGGCGGTCAGGTAGGCGATTTTCATATTTAATTCAGGCGCTTGTAGTCAAGCGAGAAGACAGGAAAACTTTAACGACTGCTTAAAACGTAAGGTCGGCTTTTGGGGTACTGGGTAGTTTATCCTATGGCTAAATCGACATGACTGGGATGACCGTTTTAGGCGAAAAAATCGACGTAAACTCTTATCTGGCATCATTTTTCAAAAAATGGAATTGCATGCTCAAGGGCATTTCCATGATTGGCCGATACCTTCCCTCAACGTCGCATCTTACCTCGGTTGTACGTGCATCCGAGAGAGAAAGATGTGATTCATTGAATTGCCGGTGACCCAGAAACTGATCGAGTAACAGGAACACTCGACCGGCAACTATTGTGTTGTGGCAAAAGACTGAGGGGTCTTTCGAAACACGACAAAAAACGGAGGAATGGTAGCTTTACATGGAAGCTGCCATTTTTGAAACGAGGCTAACGAAGTCAATGGCTTTGAGTGAAAGCTCAAGGCACAATGCCACGCCAGTAGAGGGCGATTTCGGCGGCGACTTCGTGCGCCGAAACCGGTCTCAACTCAACCGTTCAAGTCGACTTGTACATGATAGTCA
>JAYTVL010000345.1:0-17782 GCA_043744075.1 Pirellula sp.
TTGATAGTAGCGGACGAGGCGACGAGTCCCTGCGATTTGCGTCGCATACGGGACTCGTTGCCTCGTCCACTACCCCAATCTTTAGCTGTTCCAGACCACTGGTTTGTTCCAATCTGCCGCTTGCCAAAGCGAACGAAAGTTATGGTAAGTTCCATTTTTTTCGCAGAGCCCATTGGCAAATCATCGTGAGTGCCAACAGTAAAAACGCGGTCCATGTATCCAAAACACCATCACCGAGCTTCCGGTTCTCAATCGCCGTTTGGGTCGATTGCTTTCTTCGCTCTAAAATCTGGCGAACAATTTCATCGGATTGTTCGGGGGCAACCAACGTTCCGCCCGCCGAGGAATTAAGAGTCGCCATTTGACCCAATAGCTGCCAGTCAGGCATCGGCTGCATCGACTCCGCCGATTTGTCGATAACGACAAATGGCAGCTTCGCTTCAAGTTGCTGCCCTTTAGAACCGTTTACCCTCGCTCTCCATTCGTAGCGGCCACCCGTCTTCGCGCCCGCAAACTCCGTTCGCATCGATTGACCATCCCGACGCTGCATCTGCATTTCACCCAAATCCTTGTCAACTTCGCCTACCGCGCTATTGCGATCAGCCATCTTCCAAAGGCGCAACTGGATGTTCTTAGGCATTTCAAACTTCTCAGAACCACCATTCCATTGCAGAACCATCTCGCTCTGCTGTTGAAGAAGCAATCTCCGTTGGGTCATTCTTAGTTGCATCCCTTCCTCGATTGTTTCACGACGCAAGCACCAGTAAAGTATATTGCGCCAAAAGGCTTTATGCTCGGCCGACTTGCCTTGCCGTGTCCACAAATACGTTGTGTCAAATGCAATCGAAACCACTCTTCCTTGATCGGCGAGCCCTCTTACAATAAGTGGTTCTTTTCGCTGGCTCTCAGCCAGCAGCATGGTGCCTGGCGACTTCTTGATTCCAGCCCATTTATTTGCCCCGGGCAATGGTTTAAGCTGTTTCCAGGTCGCTGCATTGTTCTCAGGCGTATCAATCTGAAGGATCTCGTTTGCCCCGATCGGTATTACCTGAATAGGACCGGGAAGATGATTTTGCAAGTCTATCGGGCTGTCTATCGTGTAGCTTTGTCGGCGTTGTCCAGTCATGTCAACTGGAATAATTTCTTGCATAGGCGGTGAGTTATTCCAACCGCCCGCGCCATAAGCTGAAAAACCACCGAGTGTTACCAACCCCGCCCCTTTCTTCACTTGGTCAACAATGGCTTTTGCACCCGCCGGTCCAATGGCATCGTAGTCGAGATCGCCTAAGACAAAGCAATCGTAGACTCCATCCGACAGTCGCTGTGACAAGTCTACTGGCCACAGTTGCTTCGGAGGTTTGGAAATAAGTTGGAAATTCATCAGCATGTCTTTGCTCTCGGACATCGCATCTTTGATGTACTTTTGCTCGGGTCGCGGCTCGCCTTCAAGGTAAAGTATTCTCGCCCCGCCGCCTCGTACATTCAAGAAAACAGTCGCCTCATTGTTCTCTTGGACCGCTTCACCCGGAACAGGTTCAGCCCGCACAGCTAACTCATATGCACCTGGCTCAAACTCGACGACGAGTGGCAACATGAAATTAAGCACTTGATCGGCTTTGTTTGGCCTCAAACGGTCGACCGATAGTTCGCGAACCGCTTTGCCTGGCTGAATCAACAACAGCTTGACTAGCAATTCCTTGTTCGCAACGCCACGGCAATGCAATTGCCCTCGCACGATGAGCTGATTCTTGGTGTATTCGTCGAGTTGCTCTGGCACGGCTTCGACCGAAAGGTCTTGTGAGTTCTTACTGTCGCTCCGCGGCCCAATGCCAACAACGAACAAAGGCACGTCAATTTGAGCAAGCCGCTTTGCCATCTGTTGTGGGTCACCACCCGAAGGCGAAAGAGTCTGTGCGCCGTCTCCCATCCAGATTACTGCCGATAGCGGTGACTCTAGCGGAGCGGATATCAACTGATTCAAAGGGCCACCAATATCGGTCGTAAATCCCTCTGGGCGTTCGGGCAATTTCGGCAAGGTACCTGAATCCCCTCCTTTGCCTTCGCCTAATGTCTTTAACGTCGAGTCGTATAGAAAAGGAACCAAGCTTGTGTCTTTGCCCAACGATGCGCGGGCATTCCAAAGCGATTCCCAGATCTGCTTCTCCATTTCCCAACGTGTTGATTTGCCATCTCCCGAGGGCAATTGCATACTTGCCGAAACGTCCATCATCACAGCCACGGTGCCCCGCGGAGCACTTTGCCGGGTAAACGTGATGCCCGGCCTAACCAAAACCAAAAGAATAATAAGACACATTAGAAAGCGCAACAGCCATAACGCGATCGACTGCCGGCGAGAAATTCGTCCCGTTTCTCGAACAAAGTACAAAACAAAAGCCAATCCCATTGCAGCTGCAACGACGATGAAATAGCTTCCGAAGATGGGATCGAGCGACCAGTCCATTACGCCCCTTTCTTATTGGTCTGGGCATAAAAACGACTCGACATTGTTTGTTCCGCCATGATCATCATCACGAATACCATCAGTAAGAACGGCGAAAGATCGCGACCGTAGCGGCCTTCGCCAAGCGATGACTGCACTCCCTCGCGGTCTTTGGCAATTCGATACAGGTCTTTTCCAATAGCCTTATCGAGCGCCTCAGGCAAGATCCTTTCTAGCGAAACGTCATTGCGATCCACATTGATACTGAATCCACGAATAACCGGCCCTTGCGGACGAAGTCCCTTTAACCGGTATTGACCAGCATGTCTCGTAAATGTGTACACTAGCGATTCAGGTGAGGACTCCACCCGCGTCTCTTCCTTTTGCGGACTGAACATCCTATACAGTTGAGGAAACTGGCTGATGTTATTCTCAAGAACCGCAGGTTCGTCCACAAAATAGTTAAGTTGCTGGCTGTTCCAGGCAGCGAGATATCGGATCGAACCTTGCAGCAATGCATAGCCGATAAAATCTTCACTCACATAGAGATCGCTCCACTTTTTTTCGGGATCGTTTTGCATCTGAGGCTCAGGATATGGCAGCGTAAACGTCAGAATGCGTCCCTGCTTGCGAACCTGCTCAACGATGGCCGGCAATTCACTACCTGTAAATCGCATAAGCACTATCGAATGATCATCCAAATCTTCTATGTTCCAATGTCTAAATACTGCATATTTGGCCCATGGGATGTCCTCGATTGGCTGCTCAAAAGGCCCCCAAATCGGATGGTTTTTTATACTGGGTGCCAGGCTAACTCGATCCTTGAGCGTGTGAGTCGAGAGGCCTTTCACTTTGCCAGGTAACAACTTGGCTACATTCCCAAGTTCCACGGGATCAAAATCGGATGCTAGGATAATCATAAGTCCTCCGCCCTGATCAACCCATGCGGCCAGCCGATCGACCGAATCGGCAGAAAAGATTCCTGGATTGAAAAGTATAACGCTCGAAAAACGGGAGAGGTCCATCCCCTCCAGTTCGATACTGGTCCCAAGTTTGTGGAGCGTCGCCTGCGGTGTATGTACTTGGTCCGGACTATTTGTTTCTTGGATCTCGGAGCCATTTGCGTCCGCTTCGATTGCAAGTCCAACAAGCTGGCCATCGATTTTGTCATCGCAGATGACCAGCGTCTGACCCTGCGTACGTGCTTCTATAGTTAAGTACACAACGTTGTCGCACTCAAGAGGATCGGGACGAGAAAGTCGCAACTCGGCATGATTCGTCCCTTCCACTAGATCCTTGATCGTCATTCGTAACGGAAGCGAACCTCCATCGGGCACTTCGATCAATTGTCGATCGACGACACGTGATGTTGGAATAACCACTTTCCCTTCCCGCTCCGACAGCGTCCGATCGGCCGTCTCGACAAACAACTCGACGGTCATTTGTTCTTTGCCGCTACCCTTGGCGGCTTGAACATCGGCATTAATCGTCACCTGGGAACCCGGGGTGGTCGATTGTTGACTGAGTTTGAAGTTGTTCAAGGACCAATTGCGAATTTCGTTCACAGGAATGCTCACGTCGATGATTTGCAAAAGGATGTTTTCTCCTTCGATTCCTTTCCCTTCCTCGTTGCGTGCAAGCTTGGCAGGAAGATCTGACGAGTCGGCTTCTCGCCAGGCTGGTACAGACAAGTCTGTCAGAACATAGATCTCGCGGCGTTCCAATTCACTCTTCCTAAGCACATCAATCGAGGCGCCAATGCGTTGGATAAGGTTGGTCGCTTTTCCCTCGACAATCGTTCGATCCAATTGTCTGTTCGCAGAGATTCGATCTTGATTGAGACGAACACCGATGTCGTTGTTGACAATGGCTATTTGGCTACCGACAGGCAATCGATCCATTAGCCACAACGCCATCTCCTTGGCCGATTCTAACCTGGTGACATTGTGGTAACGATAACCCATGGTCGGAGAAGTATCGATGACGACCGCGACAGAAATGGGACCGGTTGCACTTGGGATGGCTACACTCTGGCCCCCCGAAATCGCGAGGCCGAACCAAGTTCCGCTAACTGACCACAATACTAAGGCGATAAAAGTTGAAATAGCAGTCGTCCGCAAGCCACGCCGCGATCCGTAAGCGGTCAAAGCGACCGCAGTCGCCAAAAGCGCGAGGATGCCCAACAAGCCCACCAGTACATAGGTTGCAAACATGTTGCTGTGGACGCGCGGCGATGAAAGTGCAAACGCAAGCAAGACCACCATCAAGACTCGCAAAACCAGGAGCAACCAACGTTTGATCGACCAGCCACGTTGCGCAGTGATGGCTGTTTGGCGCACAAATCGGATTGCTGGAAAGACGATTGGCTTGGGTTGTCGTCGTCCCAACATGTGCAACAGGATGGGAGCCAGCGCCGCCAAGCCGCCAATCAATAGCGAAGCATGCAGGAATGTCATTTCTCTCGAACACTCTCAATTCAAAAACGATTGCGGCGGCTGAGTAAGTATTCAGTAATCGCTTTGTCGTACGGCATGCTAGTATCGAGGGGCACGTAGTCGATGCGGCTTTCGTTGAATCCGCGTTTGAGCTCTTCCCGAAATTTGCAAATATTTTCGCGATACTCTTGGCCAATGTCGTCGGCATTCACGCTCAACGACTGTCCCGACTCTGGGTCGGTCAATTGAACAAGCCCTTCGAACGGAAAGGTCACTTCGGCTTCGTCAAGTACGTGAAATACGATGACATCATGCCCCGCATGTCGCAGCATCCGAATGGAATCGAGCGTCGACTGGACGTCCGCCAACAAGTCACTCATGAGCATTATGAGCGATCGATGGCGAAGCATGGCGGCCAACTGCATGATCGGCCCTCGCAGTTCCGTTTCGCCTGCGGTTTTGAGTTTGGTGAGCTGGCTCAGGATGGCGGAGAACTGCCCGCGCCGCGATCGAGGCGGAATGCTGGCTCTGATTTTCTTGTCGAACGTAACGAGACCGATCGGGTCTTTTTGCATCAGCATCAGGTAAGACAATGCAGCGGCGAGGCAGATGCAATAGTCGAATTTGGTAAGTTGCTGTCGGTATGTGTAGCCCATCGACTGGCTCAAATCCATGACCATGTAGCCAGTAACATTGGTTTCGGATTCGAATTTCTTGACGTAATATTTATCCGTTTTGGCGTAAGCGAGCCAATCGATATCCTTTGGATCGTCGCCATGAGCGTACCGTCGATGTTCGCTGAATTCGACAGAAAAGCCATGGTAGGGGCTAGCGTGCATGCCTTGCAGGAAACCGCGAACGATCATTTGAGCCCGCAGATCCAGCCTCTTGATTTGCGAAGCGAGCTCGGGTTTTAGATATTGTTCGACAGCAACCATGCAGCGTTTCGATTCGTAGTCTTGGGGTAACGCAACTGGAAAAAGGCCACCTTGTCATCCATTCACCCGCCGGCTCCAATTACTCTGTGAACTATTGTATCGGACGGTTCTCAATCTGTCTTTGTATTATCTTTTTCTGGCAGGCCTAATCCGATGTCTCGATCAACCTCTCATTCCAAATCGTTTTGGCAGTTTTCAGTAGGCCAATTTCTAATATTGACAACACTTTTGGGCTTGATCGCCGCGATGATTACCTATGCACGCCGCGAGCCACTCAAATTCGCCGCGATGCTGCGTGAGGCAAAGATTGCGGGTGATCGAAATTTGGATCTAGGTCAGGCCGTGTCCGAAAAAAACAGCGTTCGGGTGGCCGAATACCTCAAACTGGGAGCAGATCCAAATACAAGGTACAACGACATTCCTATTCTCGATCTTTGTTTCCGAAATGGCGACATGAAAAGTCTGAGAATGCTGTTGGAGGCCGGGGCTGTGCTTTCAGACTACGGTAAAGTAATTGAGTCGAAGCTGACGGTCAATGAGAAGCTAGAAATCATGCGCACTCTTGTGAATCAAGGCGTCAAGATAACCGAATTGGTCACCAGAACTGCGGTCCAATATCCTGAGCCAGAAATCATAGACTTATTGCGACTTTCAGGCGGCGATTATGGACCTCGCGAAATGGCGACTTTGGGACGTTTAGAAGAGTTGCGGGCCGTGATCGACGCCAATCCATCTATTTTGAGGGAACGAGTAGGGTCAATTTTTGCCTGCGAGCCTGGCCAAGAACCAACCCTGCTTGGGATTGCTTTACACCGCGGCCATGAGGAGATGGCGAATTGGCTGATCGACAAAGGCGCTGACATCCATGCGTTGGAAGAGTTCGGTAACACACCCCTGTTTATGGCCGCTGGTGGCAACTGCGCAAAGATCATCGAACGACTTTGCAACTTGGGTTGCGATCCCAATACATTTGACAGTGGATTTGAAACGCCGCTGACTTATTGGGGCACCCGATGTAACAAGGATACGATACACGCTTTGATAAATGCCGGGGCCGACGTCAATTTACAAAACCACCATAAGTGGACCCCTCTACATTGCGCTTTGATGCGAAAGGAGAATGTAGAAGAGGTTGTCGCGATGTTGCTCGATGCCGGTGCAAATCCGCTGCTCGTCGACAGCGATGGTAATTCAGCTCGCGATTGGGCTCTCACAAAGTTTCCTGCGCTCTTGAAGCTCTTTGACCAAGCGATAGCCAATAGGACACCCCATCCCTAAGAATTGAGCCTGAAGGCGCTAGCCAAATGGCACTCACTTTGAGCCGCAACTCGCTAGCGTGCGGGCTGGAAGGCTAGTAATCACTTGCAAATCCGGCCCTCATGCTCGTAGTGCGATCTAGCGTACACATTTACTTTGACGTAAACTGACTTTGTAGGATAAATGTCCCCGAAGAACGTGCATACCTCAGCAGGCTCTGATTGCGCCGAAGTGGATTTGAAAGCCAACAATGAATATTCCAGTTTTAGTTGAACCAGATGCCTTTAGTGGATTCCGCGCGGTCTGTGGCGAGCCCCTTAGATTGGAATGTAATGCTTCAACCAGAGAAGAAGCAATTCAGAAGTTGCGAGAACTGATCGAAAGACGCATAGATGCTGGGGCAGAGGTGATCTTGCTTTCCATCGGTGCTGCCGTCCATCCACTCTCAGCGTTTGCGGGCATGCTCAAAAGCGACCCTTTAGCCACACCGTGGAAGGATGCGATGGCTGACAACCGCCGGAAATGCGAAGATAAGCACCTATACAAAAATTGGGGGGTATAACCTCATGTAGGCGAGTCTCTCCGAGACTCGCAATTTTCAGCGTCTGCGGAGAGACGCTGCTACGTGGTTGTGCCAAGAAACTTATGCATCGGTGCTTAGCCAGGACAAACATTGAGCCGTATTAACGCATTCGTGCTGGACACCGATACACTGGTCCTGTCGACTTTCAAAATATCCCAGGCTTAGAAATCGAGAACTGGTCCGTCTGATGTCGTAGACTCGCGTACAAAATATGTCTGACCCTTTTTTCTGATCAAAAATACGTTCCTTTAGCTATACGCCCTTCTTTTTCTTCCCGTTTTTCTTCAAAGCGTTGTTGGCCGGCGTATCCTTGACGGTAGGTTCAGCTTGTTGGCCACTCCACGTGTCGTAACGCTTTTGTAATTCCACTACGCGGCCCGGTTCACCGGTTGCTAAATCTGTCGATTCACCGATATCCTTGGCTATGTTATAGAGTTCGGGCTTTCCACTGCCCCCTTTGGATACGACGAGCTTCCAGTCACCATGCCGCACGGCCCATTGTTCACCATAACGCCAGAACATCGTTTCGTGTGGTGATGCCGTTTTCTTTCCCCTCAAGTACGGAACTAGATCTAGTCCATCGATGCCTGCAGTCGATTCGATTGGAGCACCGGCAGCAGCCATGCACGTTGGCATTACATCGAGGTTCATGACCGGCAAGGCATAGTCTTTGCCGGCTGGGAGTGTTCCCTTCCACTGGACAAAGAAAGGGACGCGAGGGCCACCCTCAAATGTAGTCATTTTGTAACCGCGAAGAACACCGTTATTTGAAGTCGTCGATTGCGTCGGACCACCATTGTCGCCGATAAAGAACACGATCGTATTGTTTTCTTGACCGATAGAACGAATTTTGGCGAGCACGGTGCCTACTGCATCGTCCATGGCCGACATCATTGCCGCAAAAGTCCTTCGCTTTTCATCGGAAATCGAAGTGAATCGATCGAGATATTTTTTGGGTGCTTGCAATGGGGCGTGCTGTGCATTGAACGGCAAATAAAGAAACCAATTTTTGTCGCGATTCCGTTCAAGCCAATCGACGCCTCGTTCCGCATACTTGTCCGTCGTGTAAAAATCTGCGTCTTCGATGGCTTTCACTTCACCGGAGACTCGCGAATCGATGAATTTTGTAGGGTGATAAAAAGGAGTGTTGGCCAGCGTTCCGTAGAATTCATCAAAGCCGCGTTTCGTTGGATGATACTCGGTCGGGTCACCCAAATGCCATTTGCCGATGGCGGCAGTTGCATAGCCAAGCTTCTTTAGCCGGTCGGCAATTGTAGTTTCTTTTAGCGACAATCCGCTGGTACGACAGATCGCATTGAACTCGTGTCCGAACCGAGTCGGATACTTGCCCGTCATTAAACCCGCTCGCGATGGACTGCAATAGGTTGCAGCCACGTAACCTTGTGTGCATCGGAGGCCATTTTTGGCAATGGAGTCTATATTGGGCGTTGGAATGTCTTTGCATCCCTGTACACCGGTTTCTCCGTAGCCAAGATCGTCGGCGTAAATGATCAGAAAGTTGGGCCGCGTGGTGTCCGCCGCAAAGCACGCAACGGGCAAAAGCAGGAAACAAATGAAGCTGGCAGCTGTTAAGATTCGCATGTGAACACTTTGGTTTTTAGAGTAGGTACGTTTCGTGTCTAGTGTAGAACGGCACTCCTTGCCGTTCGTCTCGGCACAAAGTGCCGAGCTACGCTCTGGTGGTTTTGTTCCGTTATTTCAGAGTATTAGTTTAGCATCTGCCGACTTGAATAGAAGCTCGTTATTCAGTCCAAGCTTCAATCAATCGTCGGATCTTTTTTAATTCCAGCATAATGTCTTCGTTGCTGACTGGCTGCATCCGGCGTTCCGGAGGACGCTTGTCGCCAGGATCTTTTCGATCGTGGGGTTTCCTTTGATCGAATGTAAGTGACCAACCTTGACTCTCAATGTAAGTCGGGAAAAGCACTTCGTCGCCGTTTCGATTGGTATGGCACTCTCCATCTAACGATACGTCGTCCCCAACTTCGATCCATTCACCCAGATGTTCACCGATATGAGGGGGGAAGTGGACAAAAGTCCCGTCCTGCAACTGCCAACCATCAACGTCTTCATGATGATTGTAAAGGAGTTTCTTGATTTTGCCTTCTAACATTGAGTGTTTCCTTAAAATGGGGCTCCTCCTCCTGCCCAGTGAATACCTTGCAATAGTGTCGATTCGAGATCGGGGGTTTTCTCGGGATGTGGGCTAAAACAAATAACCCGTCCTTTTCCAAACCCACCAATGGCGATCGCCGTGGTTCCGACCATGACATCAGTTGGAGCTCCATTCTTTGCAATTTCCGTTGCGAATTTCGCTAACATACGATAGTCCGGAATTTGAGGATCATCTGCGGGGGCAAGTAAAGGGCCTTGGTGGTAGTAGATTTCAGCCTGATCTTTATCGAGAGCAAGAACCTCGCGTCCAGCCGGTGAAAGTGCAATATTGACGATACCAAAACCGCGATTCCAATGTTCTCGATCGACTACTTTCGCGTCCAATATTTTCAAACGCGAATCGCTATCACAACACGCCAGATAGGCCCCCGCGCAAATCCCAACCATTCCATGCCCGTCTTCTACGAACTCTCGCACTTTCTGCCTGCCTTCTTCGCCAAGGGCGTTCCCCTGACCACGGGCCGAACCACCTGGATGAATTAAAACCGAATACTCTCGTAGCTTTCCATCGCGAATATCAGCCGCCGAGACTTTGGCTGCTACAAGTCCAGTGTCTCTTTCCAAGACCCTGAATAATTGCTTTGTGGAACTCACACCTTCGTCGACGAACACAGCCACCTTCATCAGAGTCTTTGTCGACGCGCTCGTTTTCGATACTGTGGGTGCTTGTATTTGCAGATATAGGCCGGCATATTCTGCGAGTGCATCTGCCAATACTTCTGCTGTCTGTGCACGCCGGCTTGCCACTCTATACTCTGCGCCAAACTCAAGCTGCATCGCGTCGATGGGCTGTGCTTTGTGGCTGCCATACGACTGAACAATGTATCCCCCCGTGAAGCCCGATTGTTCTTTTTCGTCGTGCGGTGAGGGATGTACCGTCCAGCCACGAGCACTTAATAGTCCGAACAAACTATTAGAACCGTGGTGGGCCGCTTCTCCAAAAGTATCTCTAAGGTGGGTTACGGTAAGTCCATTTTTCGTGCCTCGAAAAACAGTGTCTCGGCGCGTACCTTGACCATGCAAATCGATCAAAACACCCACTTGAAAGCGATCCGCCACATCGCGACAGTACTTCGCCAAACTATCGTGATAATGGTCGTAGATGGGTTTGATTCTTGGGTCCTCGAATGCAATATCGGCGGGACGGTTAGGGTCCATGAATTTGCGATGGACTTTTGAAATGACGACATAAGGAGACTTGCCAAATCGCTTCTTGATAGCATCAAGGACCTCCTGAGCAAGTTCCTCAGTGCCTGTATCGCGTCCCGTAAAGAAGCCAGAGGGTCCCGTTGCCAAACCTGCCCCTGTCCTTTCCAACACACCTGCTACTTCGCCGGTGCCGCCGTGAGGGGCCGAGAGAATGATCGGCAAATCACCAGCCTGAACAAAAACAAGTCTACTTAACTCGGCGGGTACAGGTTTCGTCGACTTTTCCTGGGCGCATAGCAGGTCGGCATTGCAAAGCAATGCAACAATAGTGAACAACGTGGAACAATAACGGTGGATACAGTCAATCATGCATTGTCTCCAAGATTGATTTATCGCGGGATCCTAAGCCAAGGCAACGTGTAATAAGGCGAGCGGAAGATTGGAAACTACCAAAAGTAGATTGGGACCAATGTCCCGATCCTTTGCTTGGACGGGACCAATGGTCCCTTCCTACGTTCCTTTCATCCAGTATGTTTCATCCTGCCGCTCGCCTAATCCTGGGATACGAGTCTACGATGACAGCAATGTTTTTGCAATGAATATGTTTTTCAATGAGTTTGGACCGCAAACACGTTGTGGATGAATAAGTATATACTGACCTTTCACAAGCCTGGAATGAGTTTTCAATTCGAATCCGGTCTGTTTTGGTTGGAATTCTTAAGCAAGTGGGGAGTTTGTCATGAAGTGGATCGTTAAAAAGAAGTTGATCTCGGCGTTTGGCTCGTTAATGTTGATTTCGAACTTTGTGAATGCGGAGGACTGGACTCAATGGCGAGGAACGCATCGAGACGGCAAATCATCGGAAAAGGGTTTGCTGGCTACCTGGCCTGATGGCGGGCCGAAACTACTGTGGCAAGCAAAACATCTAGGTAGCGGCTACTCCACCCCTTCGGTTGTTGGAGATCAACTATACGTACTTTCTAACCAAGGGAATGAGAAAGAAGAAGTGCTGGCGATTTCGATTTCCGATGGGCATAAGATTTGGTCAACTGCGATTGGCAAGGTTGGAGCAAATCAAGGCCCGCAATACCCTGGAGCTAGGGCCACTCCGACAGTCAATGGTGATTTCGTTTATACACTTGGCTCCGATGGCGATCTTGTATGCTTGGACACCAAATCAGGCCAAAAGAAATGGGCGAAGAATCTTCGAAGCGACTTTAGTGGCGTTCCTGGGATGTGGGCCTATTCCGAGTCGCCACTTATTGATGGTGACGTTTTGATTTGTTCGCCGGGCGGAAATGCATCCACAGTCGTCGCTCTTCAGAAGTCTACTGGTGCTACGGTTTGGAAGTCACCAATAGCGGAAGGAGATGCGGCAAGCTTTGCTTCCCCGATCGTTGCCAACATCGAAGGAGTCAAACAATATGTTCTATTCTTAGGCAAGGGAGTCGTTGGTCTCAAAGCTGACACTGGCGAACTCCTTTGGCGTTATTCAAAGACGTCGGACGCTCAAGCTAACATTCCAACACCCATTGTGAAGGACAACTTCGTCTATTCAGGCGCAAGTCGCGTTGGCGGTGGACTGGCACAGGTGAGGGGAACCAAAAGTGAACCGATAGAGATCTATTTTGCAAAATCCCTGCCTGCAAGCATAGGCGGAAGTGTGTTGATCGACGACAAACTTTTTGGCTCTATCGGTGAGACGATGGCCTGTGTCGATTTCCTAACTGGTACCATTAAATGGCAAGACCGCGGGATAGGTGAGGCCTCAGTTTGTTTCGCCGATGGTCGACTCTATTTGCATGGTTTGAGCAACGAGCTAGCGATGATAGCGGCAACGCCAGAGGGCTTTAAATTATTGGGAAAATGCACACCGCCGAACAGCTCCGACCGCGGCAAGTCCAAAGCCTGGACACACCCGGTGATTTCAAATGGTCGGCTCTATATTCGCGATCAAGGCGACATTTGGTGCTATGACGTTCGGGGATAGCAACCAAATGTATCCCTTCAGGATCGAATCGCATTCGATTCGATCGGACCGGTGGTGTGCCTTGCAGGCCAACCACCCGCTAATGGCTGTAACCACTGTCGGGGTAAAAGCCTGATTCCGCTCCGACACGACGCTTCCTGGAACAAAAGTCGCATAAACATAATATTGCGACACCTGGCGACGGGCATGCGACAGGCTATTGAAAAAGGTAAGATGAGAATTGGAAAATGCAAAATGTAAGAGATGGATGTGGTGTTGAAGTGTACTTTCCTTAACTAACGTTACACTCTGGAGTAATGGTTTTGGATCGGTAAACATTCGCCGAAGGCGTGGCGGCGATGTGAGCGGCACGGCGCTATCCGCCGGTGTCGTGCGAAAAACCGGCGGCTAGTGCCAAGCCGCTCAAACCTTTGGCGAATGTTTAATTGGATCGAAGAGGTGAAGATCTGGAAGAGCGAATGACTCCATTGCTCGATGAAGTTCAACAACTCTGCAACATCGTCGGAAAATCAATTGTCACAGCCAAAGGTAATCAACAAAAACCCAATCAACAGTAGTCTTACTTCCACCGCCAAATTTTGCATTTTTCAATTCTCATTTTAACTTTTTCAATTCCTCGTCATAGATAAGCCACGGCTTAAGGCTCCATTCGACCTCTCCCCTTAACCTTGCGACATTCGACGCAAGACGTTGGGGGAAGTGACAATTCTAGCGGTGAGAGACGCATAACTATCTGATTGCTAGCATCTTAATTTAACCCTCAACGAGCTCGCGGGCTTGATCGCATTTCTAAAATCCCCTATTTATCCAAATATGGAAAACGATCTTGCGAATTCGAAATCAGAACTTGTGGGGCGATCGCTCCGGAATTGGCGATTGGTTCTTTGCTTTCTGGCCGCAGTAATTGCAACGACCACCGGGCTAAATGCGCAAATCAATCTGATTCCACCTACGCAGCCTCACGCCCCCCAATACACACCCCGTCAGTTAAGAACCACTCTCCCGGTCGCCGTTTCCGAGTCGGCTACAAACCAACCGTCAGGCCAACAACAGTCGAGCGTGACCCCGCAGTTCCGATCTGCCAGCCAGCCCGTTTTTCGAACTTCCCAGCAACCGGCGGTATCCCCGCCAGTAGGCGTTCAAAAACCCACAACGGCCATTGGGGCCGGTATAGGATTACCTGCGAATGCACAGTCTGCGCCAGTCAGTGACGCAGTATCTATCACGCCGGAAGCGATCGGCACGTTCCTGCAGCAGCTGCAAGCCGCAACAGATTTGGAGCCAACGCTCAAACAAACGCTAATCACGACTTACGAAGCGATCTATGCGGAATTGAAGAGCCGATCAGAATCTGAAAAAGTCATCAAGGAGTTTATCGCTGCTTACGAAGCTGCACCCGCTGGGACGGCTGAGGCCAAGAAGAGAAAAGAGAACCCAAGACCTCGTGTTGTCTTCACTGAGGGGATTCTCGAATCTACATCAAGTATTGAAACCCTGCAAACCTACCAACTTGAAGTCCAGGCGTTGGCTCAAGCCGCAACAGACGGTCGCGTACGTGTCGAAGCGGCGATTGTCTCAAGGGACGCAAAACGAAAAGAGCTCCCAAGTCTCTTAGACCAAGACAAGACTTCAGTTACGAAGTTGAACGAGGAATTGGCTTTGCCTGCCGTGGATGGAATTGATCCGAGGATTCGCGAAGCCAATACGCTTTTGTTACGAGCCAAACTTCTAGCTCGCACCGAACGAATTCGTCGTCTGGAACAAGAACAAAGAACCTACGACGCTGAACTAGAATTGTTGCCTATAACGAAAGATGTATTGCTTGCAGAAGAAAAATTCCAGCAGGCCAAACTTAAGGAAGTGAATGACGAACTGAGCAAACGTCGCGAAATCTTGATCGCAAACCAAAAAAGTGTCGCAGAAGGACTCGTGTTGCATGCAGCACCCGATCTCAAAAAACTTGCCGAAAAGTTGGTTAAGCGTTCTGACGATTGGCTACAGTTGGCCAAACAAAACTCATCCCTTCGAGTGGCTGTGGATTCAGCAAGCGGCGAGTTGAAACTCTGGACAGATCGTTTCAAGATAATGTCCGATCGCATATCACCCAAAAGCACTAAGCACGTCTCCAATTTCAATAGTTGGGTTGGGTTGATGCTTCGAAAGCAGCGAAATGAGTTACCCGACATTGGCCAACTTGGGCTTAGGCAGCGCGAATACCAAGCTCGTATTCTGACCACGGATTCGCTCATTCTTGAGCTAGCCGATTGGAAGGCGTCGTCAGCGTCAACCCTGGACACGACGCAGCCCTCGCCACTTACCAACAATGCGATCGATCAATTCGCGAACGCTTCGTATCATGATCAGCAGCGAATGCTGCAGGCCTTGGAGCATAAGCTGGTTGATGAATTTCGTCGCGATGCAAACAATTACTTCGATAATCTATTCAACCTCGCGGAGATGAATCAGAAGACAATGGATCAGGTTCGGCTCTATCGTTCGTTTATCGACGAACATGTGCTTTGGATTCGTTCCAGCGATCCGATCAACAAGTCCGATTTTCAGCAACTCTGGCCATCGCTGCGGTGGCTTTTTGATTTACAGAATTGGCGAGTTATCCCTGTTCAGTTGTGGAATGATCTTTTGACGCACCCATGGGGATACTTTCTTGGGGCATCCTGCTACATCATGTTGCTCTTCAATCTAAAGCGATTCAAAATTCTCATCCAGGAGCAAGGAGCCGTTGCCGCAAAATCCAATTGCACTTCTTTTTTTCCCACGGCCAACGTCGTTCTGGGGTGTGCTCTCCTTAGTTCACCACTGGCGCTGATTCATTTGATAGTCGGGTGGCGATTGCTGAGCACTTCTGAGGGTAATGCGTTCGTCGATGCCATTGCCACGGGTTTATTGGTAAGTGCTAGGTACTTTTTTCCGTTGGAGATGGTCCGGCAAATTAGTCGGCCAGGGGGGTTGGCCGAGGGTCATTTTCAATGGCCTAGTTGCTCGACACAATTGCTTCGAAAAAACCTGCGATGGTTTATCGATTTAGCGATCCCCGCGGTAACGGTTGTTGGAATCGTGGTGCAATTTGGCGAGTCGCGTTGGGAAAACTCGCTTGGTAGATTGACTTATAGCTTACTGATGTCCTTATGTTTCATTTATCTGTTGGTCTTGCTACATCCCAAAAAGGGAGTGTTTAGCGATTTTTTGAGTCGCAATGCTGGTGGTTGGATCGATAGGCTCAAATACATTTGGTATTTCGGTGTCGCAATCGGTCCATTGGCTCTGATGACGATGAGCCTCATGGGTTATCATTACACCGCCATTCGTCTAACGATGCTATTGCATACAACTTTTATCACTCTGGTTGGCTTAATGCTACTCTCAAGTTTAATACGTCGATGGCTCCTTCTTCGACGACGTGAAATTGTCGTTTCTCAGGCGAGGCAAAGGCTCGAAGAAGCAAGAAAGCGAGAGCCAAATGCGGTCGCTTCGAACAACGCCAACATTGCAGCAAGTGCGACGGAGTCGCGGTCTGACCTCGCGCAAATAAACGCTCAAACCATTCGATTGGTCCGAAGTACGCTCGTATTTGCAGCTATTGCGGCTGTGGCGTTTATTTGGTCGGGAGTCTTACCTGCGGTGGGTGTATTGGAATCTATTGAACTCTGGACGGTCGAGGGGGCTACTCCGGACAAGACTACGCCTATTACTTTAGCGGACTTATTCATTGCGGTTCCGATAGCCATTATGACGGCGGTTGCCGCCAGAAACTTACCTGGACTACTTGAAATCGCGTTGCTCCAATACTTGCCCATCGAGAATGCCGTGCGATATGCAATAGCGTCGTTATCGCGATACACACTTTTGATTTTTGGAATTGCGATGACATTCAACAGTATCGGAGTGCGTTGGGCGAGCATTCAATGGCTGGTCGCGGCGTTAGGCGTTGGTTTGGGGTTCGGACTGCAGGAAATCTTCGCCAATTTTGTTTCCGGATTGATTTTGCTGTTCGAGCAACCCATCCGTGTTGGCGATGTGATCACGCTGGGCGACACAACCGGTAGCGTCTCACGGATTAGAATGCGTGCGACTACGGTCACGACCTTTGATCAGCAAGAGTTGATCATTCCGAACAAGGACTTGATCACTGGGCGGTTGCTAAATTGGACTCTTTCTGATTCGACCAATAGAATAGTCATACAGGTCGGCGTCTCCTATGATTCGGATCCCGAGTTGGCCTGCTCGCTTTTGAGAGAGGTTTGCACGAACCACCCGAACGTGTTGAGTGAACCTCCAGCAACCGCATATTTTGAACGATTTGGTGACAGCACTCTAGATCTCAAAGCTCGCTTGCATGTTGCCAATCTCGAACAAAGACTCCCCACACAGCATGACTTGCATACCCAAATTCGAAAACGCTTTGCAGCAGCAGGCATCGAGATTTCATTTCCACAAAGGGACCTTCATTTACGTTCCGTCCCGAATGACTTGTTTTCGATTTTGAATAGCCGGGAAAAACAGCCGTTTGTTGCCAAGCCCGAATGCGCTAGTTCCTAGTTTAGGTCACTCTCGGCAAGAGTGACCTACGGTAGGTCGCACCTGCCGGGTGCGACAAATAGCAGTTTCGATATTTCTTTCTGATTTATGTCGAGTCTTTTTTGTTCCGAACAACAATAGAGTTATGAATATCGCTAGCCCATCCGTTCGGGGCTTGCCCCCGACGGATGCGTTTTGGCGTACTACATACAAACACTTGGGCCAACTCCCGTTCCCCTCGGCTTGCCCGCCTCCGGC
>JAYTVL010000346.1:0-17740 GCA_043744075.1 Pirellula sp.
GCAAATCGCAGGGACTCGTCGCCTCGTCCACTACTATCAAACCCTAAATCGTAGCTGTTACAATGCACTAGGCTTCCAGCCCGTACGCTAGTGCGTTGCGGCTCAAAGTGGGTATCATTGGGCTTTACCAGCGGGACGGTACCTCTGTGCCACGCGACTTGAGTGGTGGTGTTCAGCGAGTAGTGTCAACAATTGGCCTCATTTGTTGACTCATCTACCGCAGGACGGGAACGATTGGGACAATCGTTCAACAATGAAACGCTTACCTTGAATGCACTACCGATGAGTCCACTGCTTCTTGTTCGCCTCTGGATCATGGTCTTTTTGCATTATTTCGTTTGGGGGACTTGGTACGTTACCATGGGTACTTACGCAACGACGAAATTGAACTTTGCGGGTGGTCAAGTTGGTCTCGCCTATGGAAGCACGGCGGTCGGTGCGTTGGTGTCCCCGTTAATCGTCGGGACCATCGCGGATCGATTCTTTCCAACACAGCGCATTTTGGCGGTTTTGCATTTGGTCGGTGCGGGATTGCTCTACTGGGTATCCACCCTGACGGAGTTCAGTAAATTTTATCCTGTGTTGCTGGTTTACACGATTTCCTACATGGCAGGGCATGGGCTCACAAACGGACTGACGCTTCACCATTCCAAAAATCCTGCAAAGGAGTTTCCGCTTGTAATGGTGATGGCTAGTGTGGGCTGGATTGTGGCTGGTCTAGCGGTGAGCTGGCTGAAACTGGAGGACAATGCGGGCATGTTCCGTTTAGCTTCTGGCGCAGCGCTGATCATGGGTCTTTACTCGTTGACGCTGCCGCATACACCACCCAAGGGTGTCGACAAACCGATCTCGCTCGGCACGCTGCTTGGCTTTGATGCATTGAGACTCTTGCGGGATCGCTCGTTCGCAATCTTCATGATCTGTTCCTTCCTGATCTGCGTGCCGTTGAGCTTTTATTTCAGTTGGATGAACGTCTTTATGAACGAGATGAACATTCCAAACGCAGCCGCAAAGATGACGCTTGGCCAAGTGTCGGACGTTGTTTTTCTGTTGTTGCTGCCGGCGTTGTTGCTACGGATCGGAGCCAAAGGCATCCTGATGTTGGGCATCGGCGCGTGGGCTTTACGCTTTGGGCTCTTTGCTCTATTCCATCAAAACCCATCGGCGGTATGGATGCTCTACACCGGCATTCTATTGCACGGCATGTGCTACGATTTTATTTTTGTGATGGGGCGAATGTATGTGGACAAACGGGCTGGCGAAGACATTCGAGGTGCCGCTCAGGGTTTGCACGCCATCGTCACGCTCGGTGCTGGGATGTTCGTCGGCTCCTGGCTCTCCGGAATCGTTGCTCAGTACTATACTCAAGGCACCACCCACGCTTGGCAGCCTATCTGGTTGATTCCTGCCGCAATGGGCGCAGTGTTAGTCGTTTTGTTTGCTTTGTACTTCAAAGAAGACACTCGCACGAGCGATTCTGGAGCCTGAAAGAAGAATAGCCGAATAGCTTTACGCAATTGAATCAATACTATGCATGCAATTCGAAGGCTCTTGTTCGGGCTCATTATTTTCTCTTTATGTTCAATGATGGCGACGGCCAGGCAGCCGAACTTGGTCTTCATCCTTACCGATAATCAAGGTGCTTGGACTCTTGGTTGTTACGGGAATCCTGACATCCGAACACCGCACATCGATCAACTAGCGGGCGAGGGAATACGATTCACACGAGCGCTTAGCAGCAATCCTGTCTGTTCACCGACTAGGGCTACTTTTTTGACCGGCCTACTGCCTTCGCAACATGGAGTACATTCGTTTCTGGATCCAAAGTACATGATGGGCTCTGAATCGTACAATACGCTGGCCGAGTTCACTTCGTTGGCAGAGGTATTGCGAGATGCTGGCTACGTCTGCGGACTAAGCGGCAAATGGCATTTAGGAGACAACCTCCATCCGTCCGAGGGCTTCAGCTTTTGGGTGACTAAACCGGACGGATCGACTCGTGAGTTCTACGATCAGGACGTTATCGAAGGTGGCCAAGTACGAAGGGAAGCAGGCTATACGACCGAGCTTTGGACCAGCAAAGGCATCGATTTCATTCAACAAAACAAAGAGCGGCCCTTCTGCTTGTTTCTTGCTTACAACGGACCGTACGTACTAGGCCCAATGATGCTCAATCCATCCCAGAATCGGCATGCAGTCATTTATCGAGGCCACCATTTCGCAAGTTTTCCAGTCGACAAAATGCATCCTTGGCAATTCGCTAATAAACCCTTTCACAACAAACAGGTCGCGATGGAACGCGCGGCTTGCGAAGTAAGCGGTGTAGACGATGGAGTCGGTGAAGTCATGGCTACTTTGAAACGGCTCGAGTTGGATAACGAGACGCTGGTCGTCTATGCTTCCGACCAAGGTTGGATGGGTGGCCAGAACGGAATTTGGGGAATGGGAGATCATTTGCGACCCAACGGTGCGCATGAACTGATGATGCAGATTCCACTTATTTTCCGACAACCTGGGCTTATTCCATGGGGAAAGACAACGGACATGATCGTCAGCAATTACGACTTTTTGCCGACGGTTTTAAATCAACTGGGGCTTAAGGATAAAATTCCGGACAAGCCAAAATCGCCGGGGCGGGATTTTTCAGCTGCGTTACGCGGCGGCAAACCGGAATGGGAGAACGTGGCCTACTACGAAATGGAGACGACACGTGCGATACGAACCGAGCGTTGGAAATACGTCTCGCGATTTCCAAAAGGCCCCTACGAACTGTACGATATGCATACTGACCCGCAGGAACGATTCAATTTGTTTGGCCAGCCCGATACCGAATTGAAGGTGGGCGAACTTGCCAAAAAACTCGATACTTTTTTTGCGACTTACGCAGATCCGCAATACGATATATGGAAGGGCGGTCGCTCAAAAGCCAAGCGGCATTCGCCATAGACGAGGAAAAGGTGGGCGGGCAAGGAAAAGGTGTCCGGGCGAGGAAAAGGTGTCCGGTCCGGGCGAGGAAAAGGTGTCCGACACCGTTTTGGTCACCGCGACACCGTTTTGGTTGACTAGAGTATTTTGATGTGGTAAAAAGCGGCAATCTCGTGTGAGAATCAAATGGGTCAAACCTCTTTGTTTGAACTTCAGCGGGGCGCAGTTGCGTACCGCTTTGAGTTCGTTTGCAGACAACGGCTCGTTGACACGTTCGATCCAATTGGGCAGCCGAGGAATCGGCCATGTTGAAAGCAGCTTGGGTTCTGGTTCAGGTTTCTGCAACCATCGCCACAATGAGCCCCATCGCGAGTCTTCGGCTCGAGTACCATCTCGGCACGCAATGCGTTGCGTTCAACGTAACGGCATCCGACAAAGAAGTGACTGTCATCCTGGATGGGGAAACTCTTGAAGCGGCCTTGATACAGATGTGGCCTATTCAATTGCAAATGCAAGCCCGGGTCTATCGTCGGTCTCGTCCATCCATCGCTTCAATAGTCGACGATGTTGACGTAAAATCATTTGGTAGTCATTCTTAGCGGCAAGGTTGTTCATTTCACCTGGGTCAGTTCGCAAATCAACCAAGGACTCGCGGCGTTCACCTTTGCTATATAGACAATACTTAAAATCTTTCGTGCGAAGCATGCGACCCGTGTGATTCTCTGTCACGATATATTCTCTCCATGCATGCTCTTGATTTTTTTCAGCGATTGAGCGCAGACTTTTCCCCATGGCCGTCTTCGGAATCGCAAGTCCCACATAGTCACAAAGCGTCGGAAGTATGTCGAGGCCGCTGGAGACAAAATTCTCATTGTCGACGTGTCCTGCCATAAAATGACCAGGATATTTGAGCAAGCACGATTATGATGCATATTGTTCTGATGTGAGTGTTCATAATAATCGCTTTTTCCTGTTGAGTTTGGAATCGAGTGGACTGTCAGAGTCAGGGGATTTTTGGGTCAGAGGTGAATACCACCGGTGCTCTCAACGACATGACCACGGAGGATTCGCTATCTGCATGTTTAACTCTTCAGTAACTATTGCTCAAAGTATATAAGCTAACCTATGGAAGTGAAATTAGTAAAACGCTCCACACGAACGACAATCAGAGAATACTCGAACCGTACGGATCGAGTACAATTTCAAGATACGAGCATGAGGGCCGGATTCTGGTAATTTTGAGCCTCAATGCGCTAGCAAGAGGGCCGGATTCGCAAGCGATTTTTAGCATTCCAGCCCGCACGCTAGCGCGTTGCGGCTCAAAGTGCGTGCCATTACCATTAGGCTAGCGCATTAGGCTCAAGATGACTAAACCAATGGGATCGAGTCCCAAAACCTTTTATACAAAACCATGAAACGACTACTAACTTGTATACTTTGCGTAATCGGTCTATTAAACCAACCGTCACTCGGCTTCAGTCAACAGAAAGTTGCCAGCCTTTTGGTGGAGGCGGAGAGCTTTCAGCAACATGGTGGCTGGTCGCTCGATACTCAATTTATCCGACACATGGGCTCTCCATATCTCATTGCGCATGGACTTGGGAAACCTGTGGCTGATGCTTCCGCGACAGTGACGTTTCCGGAAACAGGAACATACCATGTATTCGTTAGAACCAAGGATTGGGTCGCACGTTGGAATGCAACGGGGCAGCCGGGCAAATTCCAAATGATCATTAATGGTTCCGCACTAAAGGAAACATTTGGAACCAAGTGTGCAGAATGGAATTGGCATGACGGTGGCACAATTGAAATCAAAGACAGAAACGGGTCAATAGTGTTACATGACCTGACTGGTTTCGATGGCCGCTGCGATGCTATTGTTTTTACAAAGGGGACGGAACCACCACCAAACACCAGTGACATCCTACCCGCATGGCGTCGCACGATGCTGGGGCTCGAGGAGAAGCCGACATTGAAGGGCGGCTATGATTTGGTCGTGGTTGGCGGTGGTTACGCGGGGATGGGAGCAGCGATATCGGCTGCACGAATGGGTTGCAAGGTCGCATTGATCCAAGACCGGCCAATATTGGGTGGAAACGGATCGAGCGAGGTCCGAGTCTGGGCGATGGGGCTCATTCGCCGTGGCAAATACCCAAGAATCGGCGAAATCGTTGAGGAGTTCGCAGATCGTGCTAAAAAATCGCCAGGCACATTCGAAGAGTTTGGCGATTCCCAGAAAGAGGCACTTGTTCGCTCAGAGCCCAACATTGACCTGTTTCTAAATCGGCATGCTTTTCAAGTCGACATGGATGAGAATCGCATCGCAGCAGTCTATGCATTTGACACCAAGTCCAGCGAGCATACCAAATTCACGGGGAAACTTTTCTGCGATGCGACCGGACATGGAACGCTTGGTGCCTTGGCCAAAGCCGATTGGACGATGGCTGAAAAAGGCCGGATGGGAATGAGCAACATGTGGGCCTGGGACGAGGGGGACAACGGTGTCGAATTTCCCAAGACACCTTGGGCGCTCGATTTGAACATGAGCGATTTCCCTTATCCTGTCGATCATCATGGCCAGTGGTTTTGGGAGAGTGGTTTCGACAAAGATGCGATTGAAGACGCTGAGGGTATTCGCGATTGGAATTTGCGTGCAGTCTTCGGAGCATTCAATGCAATGAAGAATCGAGATGGTGCTGACAAACACAAAAATGCTTTCCTGACTTGGGTAGCCTTCATCGGTGGCCCGCGTGAGTCAAGGCAGCTGCTCGGTGACCTAGTTTTAACTCAAGATGACATTGTCAACAAGAAAGAGTTTCCTGACGGTTGCGTGCCAAGTACATGGAGTATCGATCTGCACTATCCAAAAAAACAGTTCGCGGAGAAATTCCCTGACAATCCATTCATTTCGATCGCTGAACACGACCGTCGAATCGACCGTGACTTTGGCTACCCAGTGCCTTATCGCTGCTTCTACTCACGCAATATCCAAAATATGTTTATGGCCGGGCGTTGCATTAGCGTGTCGCACGAGGCATTGGGAACGGTTCGCGTGATGAAGACATGCGGCATGATGGGTGAAGTGGTTGGCAAAGCGGCTTCGGTTTGCGTCAATCATGATTGCCCGCCATCTGCTGTTCATGATCGCTATTGGTCTGAGATGGACAAATTGCTTCAACTGCCTGGCAAAGCCTTTAGGGTTACGACAAATGGTACGATGACGATACCGACTGATTCGCTTCCTTTGGCAGGTGCCTATGGAGTACCTACCGGTTTGGATCCAGCTTCGCTAGAGGGTATAGTAATCGACAATCGTCAAGCTAAATCCGAGGGGAATTGGACGTCCGGAACAGGGTTAAAGGGCTATGTCGCGTACGACTATGTCTATGCTTCCCAGGACTCGGGGGCGACTATGAGATTCGAATGGAAAGCGGACAAGGACATGCGTGCTGAGTTTCGAATTGCCTATCAGCCGCACGAGAATCGCGGCAAGAGCGTTCCAATTACAATCACAATTGGCGGTACCAAGAAAGAAGTTCGCATTAATATGACGGAAAAGGCCACGATTGATAATGCTTTCGTTTCGTTGGGGAGTTTTGATGTCAAATTGGGTGATACGATTTCGGTTGTGCAATCAACTGAGAAGGCGGGCGGAATTGTACACGCTGATGCAGTTCAAATATTGCCTGTCAAATGAAAACCATTGTAGAACAATTGTCCCAATTGTTCCGTCCTGCGGCATTATCAATTGCAATTGAGAACAATCGTTCCACCACGTTTCGCCAATGGAGCGCGCACCTTACGCGTGTAGCATTGCTATGTTGCATTTTGTTGGTCATGCATCTTCAGCACGATCGATTGATAAACGTCGATCTTGCGAGATCGCTTTCGAATGTCGACCTCAATCGTGTTGCAGAGTTCTTTCCGAAAGCAGTGCAATGGGGCGAGCCGGAGAGTCATGGTGGTCGGAAGGTCTTATCGAATAGCGGGGAACCAATTGGCTACGTCATCCAGACCGCCCCTGACAGTGATCGGTTTTTGGGGTTCTCGGGGCCGACCAATCTGCTGATTGCTTTTGATAGTCGCGACCGAATCGTTGGAATCAGCTTGTTGACTAGTCGCGACACACGCGATCACGTCGATTTGGTAGTCAAGAACAATCGGTTTTTCGGGTCGTGGGTAGGCAAGTCATGGTCTGAGGCAGCGGCAGGAAGTGTTATCGATGGCGTTACCGGAGCTACGCTTACAAGCATGGCGATGATTCAAGGGATTCAAAAGAGATTGGGCGCAGCGGCGGTTTCGATGAAATTCCCCAAACCGCTCGAATTGGCAGACGCGCAGAGATTCTTCCCAAATGCACTCCGAGTCGAGCAGGATGTTTCCATCCAATCGCTTTGGCATGTTCATGACGGCAAGTCGCAAGCATGTGGAGCGGTCCTTCGAACTTCTCCGGCCGCAGACGAAATCATCGGATACCAAGGACCGACCGAAAGCCGAGTTGCGTTTCTACTGGATGGGACAATCGTTGGAGTTTCATTCGCCGCAAGCTTTGACAATGAACCGTACGTAGGCTATGTGAAGGGGGACGCCAGTTTTGAAAAGATCCTAAAGAAATACTCACTTAGCCAGTGGAGTCAGTTGGATATAAAACAGGCAGGGATCGAAGGCGTTTCTGGGGCGACGATGACGAGCCAGGCGGTTGCTCAAGGGCTAATCGCTGCTGCGTCCCAATACGAGTCGGAACTTTTAACCAAACAGTCCGTTGGCAGAGCGAGAGTCATTGGTCTTTGGCGGAGTCTAAGTACGATAGGTATTGTCGTCGTTGGGTTAGCTATTGGACTCACGTCGCTCAGGGGACACAAAAGCATACGTTGTGCGTTTCAAATTGCGTTGATTGTCTATCTCGGGTTGATCAATGGCGATCTGCTCTCCATGGGGATGTTTGCAGGCTGGGCTCAGAGCGGAGTACCGATACAAAACGCATTGGGGCTAGTTGTTTTGGCGATTGCTGCGGTTTCATTACCTATCGTTGCGAGAAGCAATATCTACTGTGCGCATCTATGTCCACATGGAGCTGTGCAGCAGTTGCTTCCTCGTCGGTGGAAACAGACCACCGCGATGCCTCGATGGTTGATAGTCGTTTTACTTTGGATTCGACCGGTGTTGATCGCTTGGGTCGTTTTGGTAAGCATGCTGCATTTGCCCTGTAGCTTGGTCGATATTGAACCCTTCGATGCTTATTCTTGGCGATCCGCGGCTTGGCCGACCGTATGCGTGGCAGTCGTTGGGATAATTGCATCGTTGAGAGTCCCGATGGCTTATTGCCGTTTCGGCTGCGGCACTGGCGCAATTTTGCAGTATTTGCGAAGGCATTCTCGGAGCGATCGTTTGACGCGCGCCGATCTTTTCGCATTCGTGTGTTTGCTCCTGGGTCTGACGCTTTACATTTTTGATTGAAATCGCTCATGTTTAACCGATCGGAGCGATTAGCGTAGATCGCGGGCGCGGTCAGAACTGCCGCAAGCCCACCAAGCGTTGGCTCGTGACGGATGCAAACATGGCCCTCCAGCCGCTTCGCGGGTTAAACAGGTCGCGGTAAAACAATGCGGAAATTTTCGGCCTAAACTGGATTTTTCGAGTGAACCGTCTATATTCAGCATTCCGCCGTTTCCGCAAACCCGTTTCCTCGAAGGAAGTGTTCTATGACTCAGTCCAAACGCTCTCGCCGTAACTTTCTGAAAACCACTGCAGCCACGTCCGCGTTGGGGGCATCTATTCCCTACTTCAGTTGGACAGAAAAAGCTTTCGCGAACCAAGCCAAGAACGACCGCCCTCGAATTGGTTGCATCGGAGTTGGCAGCATGGGGTCAGGCGATGCAAAGGGACATAGTAACTTCGGAGATATTCTTGCCGTTTGCGACGTGGAAAAGAACCACTTGGAAAAGGCGAAGAGCGATCCGCAGATCGGCAAGGGAACCGCAGACGCTTACGAAGACTATCGCAAGGTTCTTGACCGCAAGGACATCGATGTCGTAAGCATTGTGACATGCGACCATTGGCACGTGAAGATCGCCGTCGAAGCGTTGCAGGCTGGCAAGCACGTGTTCTGCCAAAAGCCGCTGACACTGACTCTCGAAGAGAATCAGCTTATTCGCAATGCTTGTAAGAAATACCCAAATCTGGTTTTCACCGTTGGTACTCAGCAGCGCGATGCCAAGAAACTGTTCCTCCGAGCCGTGAACATGGTTCAGAAGGGTCTGCTTGGTAAGATTCACACCGTAACTTGCAGCATTGGCGGCGGCGACGTTGCGAAAGAGGATTTCGTAAAGACAGCGCCACCATCGAGCCTCAACTGGGAAATGTGGCTAGGCCAGGCACCTAAAGTCGATTACATCAAGGAACGCGCACACTACCAATTCCGCTGGTGGTACGAATACAGTGGCGGCAAGTTCACCGACTGGGGCGCTCACCATATCGACATTGCCACTTGGGCATTGGGCGAAGACAAACCAGGTCACGGTCCGATCGAAATCGATGGCACCGACGCCAAGCATCCGGTTCCCTACTCGCATGGCCACGCAACAACAGACCTTCGCTACAATACGGCTCACGACTACGTAGTCAAATGCAAGTACGCTAGCGGTGTCACTCTCAACGTTACCAGCGGCGGTAATAAGGAAGCCGATGCGGATACTCCACGGTCTGTCGGCAACGGAATCCTTTTTGAAGGCGATAAGGGTCGCATCTTCGTTAGTCGCGGCAAGATCTCCGGCAAACCGATCGAAGAAGAATGGGACAAGGACGCGTACACCGACGAAGACGTTGTTCGGCTTTACAAGGGCAAGCCACACGAAGGGCACAAGAACAACTTCTTCCGTTGCGTTCGCGAAGGCGGGCTTCCGCTCAGCGACGTCTTCACCCACGTTCAAGCCATGGGAACCTGCCATCTTTCCGCGATCGCCGCAAGGCTAAACCGAGTGATCAAGTGGGACCCCAAGGCCGAGAAGATTATCGGCGACGAGGAAGCCGCCAAGTTCGTTGCGCGAGAACAACGCAAGGGCTATGAAATCAACCGCGTTTAGCGAGTCCAAGTGTAGATAGCTTGGAGTATTCTTCGGTCAAAACGTTTTTGCTCGAAGCACCGAGCCAGTCGTCGATGAGCGTCGCATAAACGTGCCGGAAATCGATGTTAAACTTCAGGTCGCCGTCATCCAACTCGCTCAAACTTGGTTGAATACCCACTATGTTGTTTTCAAGTTTCGGACCGGATAAAAACGTTGGGGCTGCGGCACCGTGATCGGTTCCTTGACTGGCATTTTCCGCTACACGACGACCGAACTCGCTAAAGGTCAGGGCCAGGACGCGATCGCCCAGGCCTGCGCTATACAGACGCTTGTGAAATGAATGCAACGCTTCGGACCACTGACGCAATAGTCCGGCGTGTGCCGCAAGTTGGTTCGCGTGAGTATCAAATCCATCCAACGTCACGTAATAAACTCGAGTTTTCAAACCAGCCAATAACAGCCTTGAAATAATCTTAAGTTTTTGCCCCAATTGCGAATCGGGAAAGTCACCCGAACTATCGGGAGACGCAAGAGCTTTCTCCAAACGTTCGCTGGCTTGCATTGCAGCAGAAGTGCTAGCAGATACGAAATCCAGCAGGCTACCTGCGGTGTCTTGTAAGCTTTTTTCTGTCGGATTTGATTGGGCTTCGCTGCGTGACATTGTTGACTGCGACTTGCCTTTCCACCGAAGCTGTTCGATAGAGGCAAGCGACGGTGTCTGAATTCCTCGTGCCACTAGCGCCAACGGTAACTGTTCACTTCCGAGATGCAATCCTAAAGTGTCGGTATTGTCGAGCCGGCTGGTCTGCGAAAAATATCGACCAAGCCAACCCTCACTGCTTCGTGAATTCTTTCGTTGACATGAATGCCATATATCCATCGATTCGAAATGGGATCGATTAGGATTGGGATAGCCCACACCTTGCAGAATGCAAAAATTCTTGTCCTCAACCAGACTTGCGATTCCACGCAGGGACGGATGCAAGCCGACGTCCGAGTTAATCGTAAGTACCGATTCTTTTGGAATAGCCAGTTTTGGCCTGGACTTGTAATAGAGTTCATTCGAGTAAGGAATGATGGTATTCAGTCCATCATTGCCACCCGAAAGCTGAATAACAACCAGCACTTTGTCTTGGCCAGGGGATTGTTCGGTAAGCGTGGCGGCCAGCGATTGTATCCAACCATTGGGAGCGGCGGCACCGATCGTCAATGCGGTAGCACCTATCAAACTATTAGAGTTGAATGTACGACGGTTTATGCGATGGGTCATGTTTTATTTGTTGTGTTTGCTTGAGCGGCGGGCGCCAGCCAAAAGACACGGACTTTGTAATTTTTGAGCCTCAATGCGCTAGCATGAGGGCTTGAACTGTCAGTAATTCATTGACTCCCGGCCCGCACGCTAGCGCGTTGCGGCTCAAAGTGAGCACGCTAGCGGGGATTATTCATAACCCGTTGCGTAAGCGAGGGACCGAGCGAAATCCCTCGCTTACGCAGCGGGTTACGATAAGTTAATGGAATGTGTTTCATGACGCAATTGCCGAGGCAATACTTACGATAAATGAATTCGAGGTAGACTGGCTAAGTAGACCATGGACTGGGCGCTCCAATGATCAGGCTTTAATGAATCGAGCGATTTTGTTAGTCGTTCGCGTTCAGTGCTGCTTAATTCCTCGACAAAAAATAGTTTAGCAAACCAAGTTGCCAGTTGATGAGGGTTTTTTGCATGAATGCGTTCCACAAACGCAGGTAGCGGAACTCCACCGAATCGCGTGTTTTCGTGATGGATTAATTCGTAAATCAAGTTCGATCGCCCAACTAGCGTCGAAGAATTGATCCAAGCTCGGCCACCTTCCCAACCCTTGACATTGGGTGGAAAAAGAAGAGCTTGGCCTATTGTTCGCAAACGTTCCGACAAAAATCCGACGTTCGTCGTGCAGTTCATCGTTCGCATCCATCCAACCGCTAATTCGATCGGCGAACGGATTTTGCGTCCTATACTCCACCCGCTCAGCAACAATCGACTCCCTAAAATTCTCTGCACGACACTCGCGACCGAGTAGTTCGTTTTGACAAATCGCCCAACAAGTGGCATAAGGAATTCGTCAGAGGGGTTCTCCTCCTCGGAAACGAAAAAACGAAACAACTTGCGCACAATAAAGCGAGGCGTGTTGGGGCTTGCAAGCACACAATCGATCGCCGATTCTCCCGACTCTATGCCGGATTTTCCAAGCAGCGTCTTCATCGAATCGTCGTGTTGGTAGGGATTGAATCGGAATTGTTTCCTGCGAATCTCCCACCCAGTAAAACACTTCGCTAGTTGTTGAACATCTGCTTCGGTGAAGCTGCCTTCACCTAAACAAAATAGCTCCATCAGTTCTCGGGCAAAGTTTTCGTTGGCGTGGGCTTTGCGATTTGAAACACTGTCCAAGTAGATGAGCATCGCCGGGTCTCTTGCAATCCCTTGGGCCAGGTTTCGGAAATCTCCAAGTGCATTGGCTCGCAGAAGCTTATTCTGTGTGTGCATTAGTTCAGCGTCTTGCACTTTTTCCGCCCCGGTCGCAAAATGACCGTGCCAAAAGAGCGTCATTTTTTCTTCCAACGGGTTGAGCGTGCTCAGCATGCGATGAAGCCACCAAGCAGCTAATTGCTTTACTTCTGACGTCGCTAAAACGGCTTTGGCCAGTTCCGTCGAGTCGCGTTCGAACTCGCGCATACCGGCGTTGTTATTCTTCTCACTATGGACCCAATTGGCGATGATCTCGTCAGGTTTCTTAGCCAGCGTGGCGTCAAGCTCCTGCTGAGTCGCTCCAAAACCTGCACGGCGGTGCAATAGTGACGCGCGGCGGTTATCCCATGGCTCCTCGTCAGATGGCTCCCACATTTGCCATGCGATTGCAGGATCAATGTCCTCAAGCCGAGAATCAAGTCGAATGGCGTTTGTGTTCATAGCTGAGCCCACGCGGGCTTCGTCGTAAAGACGAACAGACTCAGGCAAACAATCCGAAACAACGTTTGGATAACTGGGCTTTTCATTGAGCATACCATTCGGCTTGGATTTGATACCCTGCTTGACTTAATACCTTAACTATAGTGTATTTAGCATTGGCACGCTAATATTAATTGGGCGGCAATCCTAGCAACACGAGGCGTTTATTTCGGCGACTTGAAACCCGTCGTTGCTTGTTTGAATTGTTGGAACCCCGGCACTTGATGGCGGGAGACACCAATGCTGGAGTTGGCTTGCTTGGACAGTACTATGACGCTCAGCTGGTGCAGGCAATTGACACATGGAAGCGGACAAACCGGGTGGGCACCTATCATGGGAGTCGGCTACTACCGAAGTCTTTCACAATGGAGCAAAGGGGAATACCTGAGTGCGAACAACTCCCAAGACGATTTAGCTATTATCAGCGGTGCGGTTGGATATGCTATCGACGATCACGGAAATACCGCAGCCTCCGCAACTCAGCTGTCGGTTGGCGCAACGGGCGCGATAGCCAACACCGGCCTGATCTCGACACGAACGGATCAAGATGCATTCAAGTTTGCGACACAAACTGGAATCGTTAGCATCGACGTTGCGCCTTTCGATTACTCCACCGGGAAAGGCAATCTCGACGTAGTACTAACTCTGGTGAACTCCCTAGGAACTGTTGTTTCCGTGGTCAACAGCGCTAGCATCATCAATGCGACGTTGACTACTTCATTGCCCAAGGGAATCTATTCGGTAATTGTGGATGGCGTTGGCAAGACGGCTGTCGCAGGCGACGAGGGATACTCCGACTATGCTTCGATTGGCAAGTACTCATTGAGTGGCAATGTAGTTCCAAATCGAAGCCCCTTGGCCGTCGCGGACTCCGTTACCACCGGCGTTGGAAATTCCATATTGATCGATGTCTTGCTTAATGACACGGACGCAGATCAAGACACTGTGAGTATCTTAAGTGTTGGAGCACCTTCGGTAGGAACCGTTTCTATCGAGGCGGGCAAAATTCGCTACGTACCACCGTCCGCGTTAATTGGTCAAGCGACCTTCGCATACACTATCGCAGATGAATTGGGAGCAACCTCGACGGGCAGCGTAACTATCACTCTGATACCCAATGTCCCACCCACGGTTGGGGTCAATCAATTGGCTGTCACGGGAAACGAAGGGACTCTTGTTTCGAATACGGGGACCTGGGCAGATTCGGATCTCCCAGCCAACACAGTTGCTCTCACTGCTTCGATTGGAACGATTGTTAAGAATGCTGACGGTACTTGGTCCTGGCAAATAGCAGCAACCGATCAAGTTCCGGCAACTAATGTGATCGTAACGGCAAACGACGGTTTGGGTGGCATTGCCTCAACTTCGTTTACTTTTGAAGCAATAAATCTTCCACCCACATTGACCAGAAACGTCTCAATTGTAAGTGGAAGTGTATTAACAACACTTGCCAATGGATTGGTTCTGGATGTGGCAGGCTTGGCATTTAATAGTCTAGGTGCTGGCGATTTCGGCTTACGAATGAGTCCAAGCGGATTCTTTAACGAGTCAACAAACCCTCTAAGCAATTGGGCTGCGGCCCCATCTCCTACGGGGATTTTCGTTACCTTAGGAACGGCGACCACTCCGGCTCCAGCGTTCACGCAGCAATCACGTTTTCGGTCCAGCAGGTTGGAGGTAGCGTCCCTATTCAACTTGGAAGTAGCGCGATGTTCAATATCTTTATCGCAAATGACGCGGGAACGTTCAACGAACTTAATATAGCTGGAATGGATATGCTGTTCGGAGCTGATGATTCGTTGTTTGTAGGTGATAAGACGTCAGGCGGAATTTTTACAGCCGGAACATCAAACCTGTTCCCTGTTGGAACAGGCAGTTGGGCAAATCTCCCACCTCCTTCCAATACCAAAAACTCTGTGGCGGGTTTTGGTGCAAACAATGGAGCTACAGCAATTACATCAATCAATCAAACGCCACTAGTAGGAACCTTGACTCTTGGAATGTCCGGGACCCCCGGGGCCCCCGGGGCATTACCGCCCCAGCCGCCCATACCGCCGGCAACTCTTGGAGACCATGTGTTGAGTCTGATTTCGAGATTGAGGCTGATTTGAAGACACTTAGTGGAATGGTCTTACGATGCCATTGAGACCGAAGATATCCAAGACATGCCGGGGGCCGTCAAGTTCCGCGACCATTCCTATCGACGAATGCAAGATAAAACCAATCATAGCCAAATCCTGACGCTCTTTGGGACTATTCATCTGATCCGCGCAACCAATCGTCGAGGCAGAGCTGGCAACGTGATCGCGCCGTTGGAGAAATCACTTGGGATCGAGTGCGGTGCCAGCCCGGCTGCTTTGGAACTCGTTGGCAAGCAGATGGCTATCGCCGGAGCTTCCCAACAACGAGCCAAGGAGGCCATTGAGACTCGTTCGGGTGCCAAAATTGGCCACGAGAAGATCCGAACTATTGTCAAATCGCTCGCGAGCTCGATGGAAGAACATCGTCAGGATTGCCAGTTGAAGCAATTGCAGTCATGGATAGACCACGTTCACTCCACTGGTGAAAAAGCAGTAATTAGCGTTAGCCGTGACGGTGTTTGCATTTGCATTGCACCAGTTGGTTACTATGAGGTCGCGTCAGTGGCAACGCTTAGAAGTGGCTGAAGTTATCCAGATTACGCCTCAAGGAAGAAGGTGGCTTGGGTCGTGTGTTGCGATCGATTTCGAAAATGGCCGAACTACACGGGCTCAAAAAATCCAAGCTGAAGGAATTCAACAAAGCGACAAAGTACTTGCGGAAGTATCGTCGATTCATGGACTATGCTGGCAAACGAGCGAGAGGGTTGCCAATAGGAAGTGGGATCGTAGAGTCAGCGTGCAAACAGATCGTGAGTGAACGAATGAAGCTATCAGGAATGCGTTGGAAGCCCGCTGGAATGCAGGACGTGATGACGTTGCGGTCGATTTTGCTAAGCCAGACGTGGGATGCAACATTCCATCGAAAACTGCTATCAAATTCGCCTGTCGGAATCCTATATGCCAACGCAGCCTAATAAAGTGCAACCGAACAGAGCGCATCCGGCGGATCGCACCCTTCGGCGATTTATGTAGCTGTCAGTTGCAGTTCCGCTGGCGTTAAGCCAACGGAAACGATTGCATTCGCAGTAGTTGAATGGTGGCGTTCAGCGAGAAGTGTCGAATAATTGCGGATTTAGCTATGCGACGTCCGCAAATACGGGCTTCGTCAACTTGAAACTGGTCACGCATTGTTGTTTCATCCAGCGCGTCATGAAGTCGAAGACTCGTTCGCGTTGCAACTCGTCGTGTAAGTCATGCCGACAGCCATTCCAGAGCCTGAACGTGGCAATTCCATTCGATTTTTCCGCAAACAATTGGGAAGCCTTTGGACACGTAAGCGTGTCCTCTGAACCATGCATAAGTAGCGTTCGAGTCCGAAGCAATGACGAATTCTCAAGTGCCCAAAGGCCGCTGTCTACCAGGTTAATTGCAAGTCGCAATGACATATTGCGATGCACCCAACGGTCTCGTAGGTAGGCATCCTGAGCCCTTCGATCGTGGCTCAGTTTCGCGACGACAATCGGAGCCTTGATCCGCCAGTTTGGGATCTTGGAAGCAAGCCATCGCCCCGCATCCATAAATCGTTCCTTGGGCATCTCACCCGCCCGAAGCATCGGCGATACAACAATCAATCCGTTAACTCGCTTCACATCCAGCGGGCGTCGCAATGCAAGGTTGAGAACTAGGTTTCCACCCATGCTTTGTCCAAACAAGAACTGCGGTATCCTTGGAAAACTAACCCTGGAATGCTGCAAACTATCGTAGACTTCGTCCAACAATTGATCGTAGGAATGAATGCATCCGCGTCGACCTGGACTGCGCCCATGCCCGACCAGATCTAACGCTTGAACGGCTATCCCAAAACTGGCGAGTGATGTCGCCATTCCTGCGAACCTACCGCCATGGTCTCCAAAACCATGCACCAGAGTCAATGCGGCCCATGGAGACATCGAAACAGGAATCCAACTGTGGTAGAAACGTACACCGCTCGATACTCTGACTACTCCAGAATTGCTCACAACCTGGGATAAGAAGGATTGCACTTGAAAAGGTCTCCCGGTGGCGAGTTGCAAAGTCCCCCCTACTGGACTTTTCGCCCAAGGTGTAAAGGTCACTCAATGCATCATGACATCGGTCGCTCACAATCGGAAAGTTGACCTTCATTTGCGAACATTCAACTTGGAAATTCTAAATTCGCTCAAGTGCCAGGATTTTCTCACTATTAGACTGTACTAGATTCGACCCCCATAACCTTTTGGCCGTGGGTGAAGGAGTTTAGCGGCTAAAGCAAAAGCCACGCAGCTCCCCCATTCCACCCCATTCCCCGCGTCCGGCCGCCAACGGTGGCCGGATGAGGGGAATGGGGAGGATTTTTCGCCTGCGATTCTTTGCTAAAAATCTTATTCACCAACCGGACGAGTTGGAATGGCTTGAACTAAGCTCTCCATCGAGCTCGCGGACTGTCGATTTAATGCAGTAGTGAGAATCACGGGGCAAATCACAACCCGAAGTGTGAGCGAGGGGCTGATCACTGTCCCTCGCTTACGCTTCGGGTTACTAAATCGACAGTCCGCTTGTCTCGATGGAAGCCAGTTCAACAAAGCTTCCTAAGTGAATCTGTACGGCCTATGCGAATTAGGGCCAAGCCTTGACCCATTGATGCCGATAGTCCGTTCATACGCCGA